>NZ_BKGB01000012.1:0-141956 GCF_008980925.1 Acinetobacter sp. TUM15071
TATCATTTTTAATAAGCCAATTTAAAAAAATTATTTTATGTGAGTTCAATACTCCTAAGAAATTGCCCGTAGCAAGTTGTTTGAATTTGATTTCTTTTGCAGTTTTTTGCAAAGATAAATTTTTTTTAAATAATCAGTATCAATATTATTATCAGGGTAGTGAACGATACCACCTAGAACAAAATTTTTGAACTCAGCATTTGTACCATTGTTAGTTAAATATAAGCTTCTAATATTATTGGTCTCATCATAATAAAAATTATACTTTTCATCTGTGCCATAAAGTGGATCACCAAATATATTTTGTAATCCATGACGTCTAAAATCTTCAGCATCAAGCTTTATTTTTGAAAAAGATGAACCTTCTTGTAACTCTGTTGACTCCACAATCCCCACCTTGAGAAAAAACTGATTTTTAGAATTATCCTTATTAGTATTAAGGGAAAGAAAAATAAAGTCTATAGTTGTTCACACTTGATGCAAAGGAAAAATTTATAGAGATATAGTCATTCTACATCAGATAAGATGAGCAGATTTTTAAAGATTAAATACAATGCAAAATCTGAATCCTGAATTTCACTCCGAAAATAGGAGTTGAACAAAAAAGACTGTTGTTAATCATATTTAATCAAGGTTGAATGTTATACATGCGTTATACAAGCATGTTAGGTGTTGAGTAAGCTTGTATAAAATCAATAGCTTAAAATTGTTGTTAGACTCCCGCAATCGAAGCTGAACAAGTACCCCCAAAACCGCTTTAAAAAGCGGTTTTGCTATGACTTGGAAGCAAATTTTCATTTAATCTACTGCTGTCAGATCAGCAAATTCAAATCTCATTCCAATAAAAGATATTGTTAAAATTTTGTTAAGGTGAAATTTTAATCAACAAAAGAACCAAGCAAAACACTAGAAGATTCTATAAAATAAACGAAACTTTTCGCTTAATTTAAAAATTGGCTCTTTATATAAATGACTGATATAGAAATAGAAACACATCCATTGCAACCCTTTTTACCTGCGACTGCAAAGCTGCTGATGCTTGGCAGTTTTCCACCGCCACAAAACCGCTGGAAAATGGATTTCTACTATCCAAACCTTCAAAATGATATGTGGAGAATTTTCGGCCTGATTTTCTTTAAAGATAAAGATTACTTTTTAGATTTGCCCAATAAAAACTTTAAAGAGCAACTGATCCGTGAGTTCTTAACTCAAATTGGTGTAGGAATCTTTGACACGGCCTATCAAGTGAAACGTTTGCAAGGTAATGCTTCTGATAAATTTTTAGAAATTGTCACGCCGACAGATTTATCCAAATTACTTGAACAAATTCCACTGTGTCATACCATCATGACGACAGGGGATAAGGCCACAGATACGCTGATGCAGCATTTTCCAGAACAAGCCATTAAGCCTATGATTGGACAATCTGTACAGGTAAATTATGCTGATCGAGAGCTGAATCTATACCGATTACCATCGTCATCGCGAGCATATCCATTAGCACTAGAAAAGAAAGCAGAAGCCTACAAACAATTTTTTGAACAAATTGGTTTAGTCTAATTATAAAATGAGGGAAATAAATGCAGGATGTCGCAAGCCCAATTGATTTAAGAAATTTCGCTGATGCTTTGGAATGGCAAGAAACCGCGAATATAAAAAGGCCATGGCGCAAGGACTTCTTTGAGTATTATGCCAATCTCATTAGACAGCATCTTTCTGAACAATATCAGGTACTAGAACTCGGTTCTGGGCCAGGTTTTTTAGCTCAATATTTGCTCTCGCAACTTGCTAATATTGAATATACTGCTTTTGATTTTTCAGCGGCGATGCATCAGCTGGCACAAGAAAAACTCAATACCGCTGAAAGAGCACGTGCAACCTATTTGGTTGGAAGTTTTAAAGAGGCTAATTGGCAGAGTACATTTTCTCAGAAGTATGATTTTATTATTATCCATCAAGCATTACATGAGCTTCGACATAAATGCTATGCAACAGATTTCCATAAAATCGTAAAAACTTTATTGAAACCCAAAGGCTATTATTTAGTCTGTGATCATTTGTGCGCAGCACATGCGATGCAAAATGATCAGCTTTATATGACCAAACAAGAGCATTTTGATGCACTCAAACAGGCATTTTTTACACAGATTAAGATACCGTTAGAGATAGAAGGGCTGTGTTTATTTGAAATGAATATGAATTAAGTCGTTATAGCGAGTCTATATCAACTCGCTATAGGTTTACATCATCCATTCAACAGGAAAATAAGACACAAAGTGCATGGTAAAACGCTGAAATCTGGTACTTTCAGGGTCATGATGATGTTCAACTACTTCACCATTTTCTTTATGCTCATACCAAACAATATTGCCATTTTGATCTAATTTGAGCTGATAAGCCACTTGTAATAAATGCTGATCAAGCATGGCGGTGATCTGGTCTTGTAAATGATCAGATTCAACCACTAAACCAACTTCTGTATTTAGATGAGCAGAGCGCGGGTCAAAGTTAAACGATCCAATAAAAACTTTTCCATCGACATCAAAAAATTTGGCATGCAAACTTGAACGGTTTTTGCCTTTTACAGGAATCACGCTACCTGTCGCAATTTCATACCAAGTCCGTTTTTTACGTTCAATATTCGGTTTAAACTCATAGAGTTGCACGCCACTTTGTAAAAGTGGTTTACGGTATTGGCTATAAAAAGAATGTACCACGGCGACATCATTCGCCACTAAGCTATTGGTCAAGACACGGACTTGAATACCATCTTTGGTGAGTTGATTGAGGTAGGTGGTTCCTTGTTTAGTTGGTACGAAATAAGCGGAGACCAACTCCATATGTTGTTCTGGTTTACCCATAATTTTCAGAACTTGAGCATATAAAAGTTCCTGATCTTTGGCTTGTCCTAAGGCCTTATTCGGATGATCTGCGACAAAATGCGCTTTTGCCCATTGGATCGGATAGTTTTGTAGACGTAATTTTAAATAATCTTGAGCGGCTTCGAGTTTATCTTCGGTGGGTGTATCAACCTGATCTAAGGCTTTATAAGTATTTCTTAAACTTTCCAGTTGTTGAGGTGTACCAGAACCCATTAATTGTTCTGTTGAATAACTGAGCTTATCTGACCAGAATTCATCGAAAACCTGTTCCGCGCGATCGATGGCTTTACCGTAGAACAAAATGTCCATATCGCTAAATTGAAACTGGTCGCTGGCATCAAAATATTCACTACTGATATTACGCCCACCCGTCACTGCGATTGAATGATCGGCAATAGTGAGCTTATTGTGCATACGATGATTAATCTGTTTCAGTCTAAAAACATAATCAATAAAGCGTAAGTGCCTAAACTTATAAGGATTGAAAATACGGATTTCAAAATTTGGATGCTGGGCGAGGGCTTTTAAGGTTTTATCTAGTTTTATGCCATTCTGATCATCAATCAATAAACGGACTTTTACCCCGCGATCAGCAGCTTTGAGCAACTCATTCAGCATCATGTTGCCAATGGCATCGTCATTCCAAATATAATATTGTAAATCCAGTTGATGCTTGGCATTTCGAATTAAATGAATACGAGAGGCAATACTTAAGAAGGCATCATCCAATGCTAAAAATGCAGTTAAACCTTTTTCAATATTAAGATCGGCTTGTGGATCATTCATCCACTTTGTTTTCGTATGCAAGGAGTTACTCCGATCATGGTTCTGGTTGGGTGGCAAAGAACAACCACCAATTCCTAACATGATAACAAGTGTCATTATCTTAAAATGGTATGAATTGTTTATCATTTTATTGATCAAGCGTGTGGATCCAACAGTAATGTATAGATGATTGATTTTCTTATATATCTAAATGTTTGTTTGTTCCAAGGGTGAAATGTAATTATAAATATAATCAATAAGTTATCATTTTAATAATTTAATTTTATATGTAAATAAGTTCCAATGAGTACAGCCTAATAGAATCTAGATCAATAAATATTGAGCTTAAGTACTATACTGGTGTATAGTATATTTTTAGATTTAATGTGGTCGACATTATGCCTAAACAATTAGAGGATAAAAAAAAGATTCTCACACGTGTAAAACGAATCCAAGGCCAAGTTCAGAGTGTGGAACGTGCTTTGGAAAGTGACACAGAATGTGCTGATATCTTGCAGCAAATCTGTGCAGTTCGTGGTGCATTAAATGGTTTGATGACGGAACTTCTCGAAATTCATTTAAAAGATACACTGGTTGTCGGTGAATCTTCTGAGTTGCAACGCAGTCAAGAGCTTATTCAAGTCAGTAAAATTCTTAAATCTTATTTAAAGTAAAATTCAGGAGTGTCATTGTGATTAAATCTCGTGCAGCCGTTGCTTTTGCCGCTGGCGAACCATTACAAATCGTAGAGCTTGATGTTGAACCACCTAAAGCGGGTGAAGTCCTCATTAAAATTACCCATACTGGTGTGTGCCATACTGATGCCTTCACTTTGTCAGGTGATGATCCTGAAGGTGTTTTCCCCGCAGTGCTAGGCCATGAAGGTGCAGGGGTTGTGGTGCAGGTTGGTGAAGGCGTGACCAGTGTTGCAGTCGGTGACCATGTGATTCCGTTGTATACCGCTGAGTGTAAAGAATGCTTATTCTGTAAATCGGGCAAAACCAATTTATGCGTTGCTGTTCGCGCAACTCAAGGTAAAGGTGTGATGCCAGATGGCACAACACGTTTTTCTTATAATGGACAACCGATTTATCACTATATGGGTTGTTCAACCTTTAGTGAATACACCGTTGTTGCAGAAGTGTCTCTAGCAAAAATTAACCCTGAAGCCAATCACGAACAAGTGTGTTTACTCGGTTGTGGTGTAACCACAGGGATTGGTGCAGTACAGAACACTGCGAAAGTACAGGAAGGTGACAGTGTTGCTGTGTTTGGTTTAGGTGGTATTGGTCTTGCAGTTGTACAAGGCGCACGTCAAGCCAAAGCTGGACGTATTATTGTCATTGATACCAATCCAGATAAATTTGAACTGGCAAAACAGTTTGGCGCAACAGATTTCCTTAATCCAAAAGATTATGAGCAACCTATTCAGCAAGTCATTGTTGAAATGACAGGTTGGGGCGTTGACCATTCTTTTGAATGTATTGGCAATACCAATGTGATGCGTTCGGCACTGGAATGTGCACATCGTGGCTGGGGACAATCGGTTATTATTGGGGTTGCAGGTGCAGGTCAAGAAATCTCAACACGTCCATTCCAGTTGGTGACAGGACGTAAATGGATGGGAACTGCTTTTGGTGGTGTAAAAGGCCGTAGCCAATTACCGAAAATGGTAGAAGATGCAATGAAAGGTGAAATTGAGTTAGCGCCATTCGTAACACATACTATGCCGTTGGACGATATTAATCATGCCTTTGACTTAATGCATGAAGGTAAGTCGATTCGTACTGTGATTCATTTCTAATTTAAAAATGATAGGATTTGATGGTGTGAAATACATCATCAAATCTTGGGTAATATGCAATGTCAAAAGCACAATTAAAGCTACATGTGCGAATCTTATCTGATGAGCAGATTGCTTTTGGTCCAGGTAAAGCTGAGCTACTTGAAGCAATCTATCGTACAGGCTCAATTTCTCAAGCAGCAAAGTCTATGGACATGAGTTATCGCCGTGCTTGGCAACTGGTTGATACCATGAATCAATGCTTTCATTCCAATCTGGTCGATACCCAAACAGGCGGAACGCATGGTGGTGGTGCAGTGGTAACCGAATTGGGGCAAGTGGTGCTCAAGAAATTTAGAGCAATGGAGCAGCAAGCAATTCAGGCTGTTGCAACTGAGTTTGAAGATTTAGCCAATTATCTAAAAGTAAATAAATAATCTTATAAATATAAATAATTTAAACAGTATTTCATCATCTTTGTTTTGATTCTTTCTTTCTCAATAAAAATTTGCTGAGTTATAGCGCATACATATTCTTGTCGGATCTTTTTAGCACCATCAATAAACCATTCAAACCGCATAAAACTTTAATAAATTTATTAAGCTATTAATTTATATATTAAAAAAATTATTGGCACACTTTCTGCTTTTATCTATTCAAACTTGTATACAAGATAGGATTCATAAAGTGAGCGAAATAAAAACTTTAGGCTGGACAATTTCTGAATGGCAAACGGCGTACTTAAAGCAAGAAATTCAACTCGATATTTTGAAGGAGTTAGTTTCTGCACTTGATCCTAAGGACGTTGCTTGGATTTCTCTTGCGAGTGCAGATTTAGTTGAGCAACAAATCCAATCTTTAAAGCAACTGACTCAAGATGCTGAAAATCTGCAAAAACAATTTCCTCTCTATGGTGTGCCATTTGCAGTCAAAGACAATATTGATGTGGCTGATTTTGTTACCACAGCAGCATGTAAGGCATTAAATACTGTTGCAACACAAGATGCTGAAACTGTTCGTTTACTTAAACAAGCCGGCGCGATTGTCGTTGGTAAAACCAATCTTGATCAATTTGCCACAGGTTTGGTTGGCACACGTTCACCATTTGGGGCAGTACCGAATAGTTTTAAACCTGAATATGTCAGTGGTGGTTCAAGTTCAGGTTCTGCCAGTGTGGTAGCAAGAGGTTTAGTTCCATTTTCTTTAGGAACTGATACCGCTGGGTCAGGACGTGTGCCAGCAGCATTTAATAATATTGTCGGTTTAAAGCCAACCAAAGGCCGCTTTTCTAATCGTGGTCTATTACCCGCAGTAAAGAGTATTGATTGTATTTCAATCTTCGCTCTCACAGTGACTGATGCTGAATTGGTTGCCGCTCAAGTCGAAGCTTATGACGCTTTAGATAGCTATTCACGTCAACATCCAAAAAATGTACCTGCTCGTTTTTCCAGCAAATTGAAATTTGCGATTCCGAATAAATTAAATTTCTTTGGTGATGAATCGGCCGAAAAAGCCTTTCAACACACCATTCAATTACTGGAAAGTTTAAATGCGGAAATCACTCGCATTGACTTTTCTGCTTTTGAGCAACTTGCAGCACAGCTTTATCAAGGCCCTTGGGTCGCAGAGCGTACCGCTGCGGCTGCTGATCTACTCAAAACCAATGCTGCTGATTTTGATCCGACCGTTTTAGAGATTATTCAACAAGGTGAAAAGTATTCAGCCGTCGATGCCTACAACGCTGAATATCTAAAACAGGATTTAACCCGAAAAATTCAAGACAGCTTGGCTGAGTTTGATGCCTTGATCGTGCCAACTTCACCAACGATTTATACCATTGAGCAAATGCAACAACACCCAATTGGATATAACGCGCATTTTGGCACTTATACCAATTTCACCAACCTCGCTGATTTAAGTGCCTTGGCATTACCCGCAGGCTTTAGAGCAGACAACTTACCTTTTGGTATCACTTTAATTGCACCTGCTTGGCACGATGCAGCTTTAGTCCATTTTGGTAAAGCATGGCAGAACTATTTAGCACTGAAATTGGGTGCTTTAGATAAGACATTAGCTGTAGCAAGTGCACCGACTTTGGTGTCACCTCATCATATTCGTGTCGCGGTTGTCGGTGCGCATTTAACTGGAATGCCACTGAATTTTCAACTCACCACACGCGGTGCGGTTCATGTTGAAACCACCAAAACTTCTCAGGATTATGCGCTTTATGCCTTAAATGGCACGGTTCCGCCAAAACCTGGTTTGGCTCGCCAGCAAGATGGACAAAGCATCATTGTCGAGCTTTGGGATGTACCAACAGCACGCTTCGGTGAGTTTGTAGCAGAAATTCCAACGCCATTGGGTATGGGCAATGTCGAACTAGAGGATGGTCGTTGGGTTAAAGGCTTTATTTGTGAACCTTATGGCTTAGGCGATGCAGAGAATATCAGCCATTTTGGCGGTTGGAGAGCGTATATCCAACATCGCAATAACCAAGTAGCAAATGCAGCGAATTAATTTTCAGGGGGAAATCATCATGTTTAAGACCGTACTTATTGCAAACCGTGGTGAAATTGCTGTTAGAGCAATTCGAACACTGAAAAAATTAGGCATTACCAGTGTCGCGGTTTATTCGGACAGCGACCGTTATGCTCAGCATGTGCAGGATGCAGATGTTGCAATTGCACTGGATGGTTTAAAGCCAGCAGATACTTATTTGAGTATCGAAAAACTGATTCAAGCTGCTAAACAGACTAGGGCAGAAGCAATTTTTCCGGGCTATGGTTTCCTGTCTGAGAGTGCAGATTTTTCTCGTGCATGTGAAGAAAATAATATTGCCTTTATGGGACCAACTGCAGAACAGATTCTGGAATTTGGTCTAAAACACCGTGCACGTGAACTTGCCGCAGCCGCCCATGTACCAATGACCCCTGGTACAGGTTTGTTGGACAGTTTAGAGGAAGCATTGACTGCGGCTGAACGTATTGGTTATCCAATCATGCTCAAAAGCACCGCCGGTGGTGGTGGTATTGGCCTGACCCGTTGCGACACCCCACAAGCACTGGCCGATGCTTATGAAAGCGTGAAACGCCTAGGTGAGCAGTTCTTTAAAGATGCAGGTATTTTTATTGAATGCTTTATTGATAAAGCACGTCATGTCGAAGTACAGATTTTTGGTGATGGTAAAGGTCAAGTGGTTGCGTTTGGAGAGCGTGATTGTTCATTGCAACGTCGTAACCAAAAAGTGGTTGAAGAAACACCTGCAGCGAACTTACCTGAAGCAACCCGTAAAAAGTTACATCAAGCTGCTGTAGAACTGGGGCGCTCTGTCAATTATCGCAGCGCAGGAACGGTTGAGTTTATTTATGATGCCAAGCGGGATGAGTTTTATTTCCTTGAAGTGAATACTCGTTTACAGGTGGAGCATCCCGTAACGGAAATGGTCACTGGTCTCGACTTGATTGAGTGTATGCTCAAAGTGGCGGCTGGCGATGCATTGGATTGGGACTATCTCAGCAATATCCAACCCCAAGGGGCTGCAATTGAAGTCCGAGTCTATGCCGAAGATCCTGTGAAAAATTTCCAGCCAAGCCCGGGCGTGCTCACTGAAGTTTCATTTCCAGAAGGTATCCGTGTTGATACTTGGGTGAAAACAGGTACCGAAATTTCCCAGTATTTTGATCCAATGATTGCCAAGATTATTGTGCATGCGGAGGATCGAGCCACTGCGATTGAAAAACTAAAAGTGGTTTTGGCTGAAACCCGTTTAAATGGCATCAGCACCAACTTGGATTATGCACGTGCGATTGTTTCTGACCAACGTTTTGAATCCATGCAAATCTGGACACGTATGCTTGATGATTTTGACTATTCACCAAAAGTCATTGAAGTGATTCAAGCAGGTACATTGAGTTCAATTCAAGATTATCCTGGGCGTACAGGCTATTGGGATATTGGTGTACCACCATCTGGCCCTATGGATGATTATGCATTCCAACTGGCCAATCGTATTGTCGGCAATGATGCCAAAGCAGCGGGTTTTGAATTTACCTTGGTTGGGCCAACATTAAAATTTCATGCAGATACCACCATTGCACTGACGGGTGCAAGCTGTACTGCTGTGTTGGACGATCAACTGATTGCTTTTTGGCAACCGATTAAGGTCAAAGCAGGTCAAATTTTAAAAGTTGGTCAAGTGGCTTCTGGTTGCCGTACTTATTTAGCCGTGCGTGATGGACTGGATGTACCCTTGTATTTAGGTAGCCGTTCAACCTTTGCACTAGGTAATTTTGGTGGTCATGCAGGACGTACTTTGCGCGTTGGCGATATGATCAAAATGGTTGATTCAAGCTTGGCAAATGCTGAATTACCATTGGCAATTGACACACCACAAGCCTTATCGACAGATTTAATCCCTGAATATAGTAATGAATGGGAAATCGCAGTGCTATATGGGCCACACGGCGCGCCTGATTTCTTTAAACCTGAATATGTGGAAGAGTTCTTTGCCTCTGAGTGGACGGTTCACTTTAACTCAAACCGGTTAGGGGTCAGACTTTCAGGTCCGACACCGAGCTGGGCCAGAGAGAATGGCGGGGAGGCAGGCCTACATCCATCCAATGTGCATGACTGTGAATATGCCATTGGTGCGATCAACTTTACAGGTGATTTCCCTGTGATTTTGGCAAAAGATGGCCC
Organism: Acinetobacter sp. TUM15071; assembly: GCF_008980925.1. Taxonomy (NCBI): domain Bacteria; kingdom Pseudomonadati; phylum Pseudomonadota; class Gammaproteobacteria; order Moraxellales; family Moraxellaceae; genus Acinetobacter; species Acinetobacter sp. TUM15071. Next base: position 10,129 of record NZ_BKGB01000012.1, read on the forward strand.
AAGTTTAGGTGGCTTCGTGTGTCCAGTAACCATTGCCAAAGCTGAACTGTGGAAAGTAGGTCAACTGAAAGCCGATGACAAAATCCGTTTTTACCCAATCACAGCGGAACAAGCCAATGCATTAGAACGGAAACAAATCGACAATATCCAGAACTTTGCCGCTGCTGCCAAAGTCGTTGAAACGATTGAACCAGCTCAAGACGTGTTTACCACCATTTTGGCTCAACGTGAACCAACTGATTTATCGCCAAAAACTGTGTATCGCCAAGCAGGTGATAGCTATATCTTACTCGAATATGGTGAAAATGTTTTAGATTTGGCGCTTCGTCTGCGTGTGCATCAACTCATTCAAATGATCCGTGATGCCAATCTTGCAGGTGTTTTGGAACTGTCACCGGGCGTACGTTCACTACAAATCAAATATGATGGTCTGGTGATTCCTCAAGCTGAGCTCATTCATCAATTGCTTAAACTTGAAGATGAAATGGGCGATTTAAGCCAGCTTAAGATTCCATCGCGTATTGTACATTTGCCAATGGCGTTTGAGGACAGTGCGACTTTAGGTGCAGTGGAGCGTTATCAGGAAAGTGTATGTGCTAAAGCGCCGTGGTTGCCGAATAATGTTGATTTTATCCAACGAATTAATGGGCTTGCACATCGAGATGAAGTCAAAGACATTATTTTCGACGCCAATTATTTAGTACTCGGTTTGGGCGATGTCTATCTAACAGCGCCATGTGCGGTGCCGATTGATCCACGTCACCGTTTACTCAGCTCTAAGTACAATCCTGCACGTACTTTTACTGCGGAAGGTACTGTTGGTATTGGTGGGATGTACATGTGTATTTATGGCATGGATTCACCCGGTGGTTATCAGCTGATTGGGCGAACGTTGCCAATTTGGAACAAGTTTAAAAAGAACAAGCAATTTGGTGATAAACAATGGTTCTTGCAATTCTTTGACCAGATTAAATATTTCCCTGTGACTGAAGCTGAATTGAATGAATGGCGTGCTGATTTTGAAAATGGTCGTGCCCAAATTCAGATTGAAGAAACTGAGTTTGACTATGCAGATTATGTGCAGTTCTTGGACAATGAAGCGGAAAGCATCGCGGCATTTAAAGACAAGCAACAACAGGCCTTTAGCACTGAGGTGAGCCGTTGGAAAGAAGAGTTTGCTGCACAACCTGAGCAGCAAGTGGAGCAAACCAATCATGTTGATTACAGCCATCTTTCATCTTTAAATGCTTCAATGACAGGAAATATCTGGAAGATCTTTGTGGAACATGGTCAAGAGATCAAAAAAGGTGAAACTGTTGCTATTATTGAAGCCATGAAAATGGAATTACCTGTCTATGCGGAAGAGGATGGTATTGTTAAAGCCATTATTTGCCGGGCAGGGCAAACCGTACACAGTGGCGAACCATTGGTATATATGGAATAGGGTTTCATGAAAGAAGCGAACATCAACATAAAAAGTACAACCAAAGGCTCAGACAATCTGTCTGAGCTAGTTTACCAACGTATCAAGAATGATATTTTTGATTTCAAATTGATGCCAGGTGAACGCTTTACTGAGTCCGAAGTTGCCAAAGCCTATGATGTGAGTCGGACCCCAATCCGACAAGCCTTGTATCGCTTGCAACAAGAGGGCTATGTTGATGTGAGCTTTCGGAGCGGTTGGCAGATTCGACCGCTTAACTTTCGTTACTATGAAGAACTTTATGATGTACGTATTGTTTTGGAAAAAGATTCGATTCGTAAACTCTGTCAAATTGATCATCATAACTCAGTTGAGTTGTCAGTGTTAAAAGACCTTTGGTTGGTACAACCTTCTGAGTATTTAAAAGACATTAAACAACTTTCTCAGCAGGATGAGGATTTTCATTGTGCTTTGGTCCGAGCTTCAGGCAATAATGAAATGGCGAGGATTCATCGGGATTTAAGTGAGCGCATTCGGATTATTCGCCGTTTGGATTTTTCTAAAGATTATCGGATTGAAGCAACTTATCAAGAACATCAAAAAATCTTGGGTTTTATTTTCGATCGACACACTGAACAAGCGATCAATGCGATTGAAGCGCATATTATGCAAAGTCGTGATGAAGTGAAAAAGATTACCTTACAGATGTTGGATTCGAGTCAGTTTTATTAAAGATAATTATCAGCTAGATTGGTTGAATAGTTTAAATTCATTGTGGAATAAAGATGGTTAGAAATGAGTTAATTTATTGTATTAAACAATTTATAGATAAAAAGGATATATCTAAAAAGAATGCTAATAATATAGAATTTCTACTTGAAAATCTGGAGTTAAAACGAGAGTTAGTAGATAACATTATTCTAATGTTAGCCTCCTATGCTCCTAGTGGAGGAGAATATATGTATAACGAAGATCAGGTCGCCCATGAATTAAAAAAATTATTAAAAAATTTATAAATATTTCAATTAGTGTTGAGAACTAAATTTTAGTAGTTATAGACAATGAAATGCGTTTCATCAAAAACTCTCTTTTCCATGCCTAATTCTGCATAAAACTAACAGTTTTTATCTGTTTGCTATTTAATAATAAAAATCACATTTCCAATCATCAGATGACACATGATGAATGACCAAACACTGATCAATTTATTTCTAAAACTGGTACATAAAGAAGGTTTTTTTGCTACCTCGATTGATGGCATTACCTTGATGCGTGTTGACCACAACACACCACCGATTGCGGTGTTGCAGGAACCAACCCTCGTGTTTGTTTTGCAAGGTCAAAAACGTGGCTATATTGGTACCGAAACTTATTCATTCAAGCAAGACGAATGCCTAATTGTCTCAGTTTCGATGCCCTTTGACTGTGACACCATAGCCAGTCCAGAAACACCGATGATTGCGATCAGCATGAAATTGGAAGCGGATATGGTGAATGAGCTACTGGCTAAAACTTATTTTGAAAATTACCAGTTTAAGCCACTCACCACAGGAATGAGTGTGATCCAATATAACCAAACGATATCGAATGTCCTTATCCGTTTATTAAATACCTTGACGTCTCAACAGGATGTATTGATCTTGGGAGATCAAATTAAACGTGAGTTGCTCTATCGCGTTATTCAACATTCAGGTGCTGATGCCTTAACAGGCTTGGTCGCTCAGGGCAATCTCAGACCGATTTATAAAATTTGTGAATATATTCAACATCATTTTACCGAGAAATTAACAGTTGAAATGCTGGCAGAGCAAGCCAATATGAGTACTTCTGCATTTCATAAAGCCTTTAAACAAGTCACACAATATTCACCATTGCAATATTTAAAAGTGGTTCGGTTGCATAAGGCAAAACAATTGTTGCAAAACGCAGACCAAAGTGTGGCTCAAGCGGCTTATGCTGTTGGATATCAGAGCTCTTCTCAATTTAGCCGAGAATTTAAAAAGCAGTTTGGTTTTCCACCGAAACATGCTGAATTTAATACTGAAACGGAGTCATGATCAGATGAATCAAAATAGCGTAGAACAAATGAAATATATCGAAATTACACAAGCTGGCGGTCCCGAAGTTTTACGAGTGGCTCAAGGGCCTCGACCAGAGATAAAAGAAGACGAAGTACTCATTGAAGTCTATGCAACAGGGATCAACAGACCTGACATTTTACAACGCCAAGGACTATATCCAATGCCCAAAGGGGTCACATTGGTTCCTGGACTTGAGGTATCGGGCGTAGTCGTACAAGTGGGTGCTCAGGTCAGCAAATTTAAAGTCGGTGATAAAGTCTGTGCACTGACCAATGGTGGTGGATACGCAGAATATTGTGCAGTTCCAGCCAATCAAACTTTAAAAATTCCAAAGAACTTGAGCTTTGTCGAAGCTGCGGCTATTCCTGAAACCTATTTTACTGTTTGGGCGAATTTGTTTCAGATAGGACAGTTAAATAAGAATGAAACTGTGTTGATTCATGGTGGGGCCAGTGGTATTGGTTCCACAGCAATCAGCTTATGCCATGCAATGGGCATCAAAAACTTCTCCACGGTTGGAAGTGATGACAAAGTTGAAAAATTATCCTCTGTGTCACAGGTGATCAATTACAAAACACAGGATTTTGAAAAAGAGGTTTTGGCTCAAACCGATGGCCAAGGTGTAGATGTGATCTTGGATATCATTGGTGCAGCCTACTTCAATCAAAATCTGAGATTATTAAAGCGTGATGGGCGATTGGTGATTATTGGCTTTATGGGTGGTCGAAAAGTCGATGGCTTTGATATACAGGAGTTGATGTTAAAACGTGCTGTAGTGACTGGCTCAACCATGCGTGCAAGAACCAATGCTGAAAAAGCTAAAATTGCCCAAGAGCTTGAGCAGTTTGTTTGGCCCTTGATTGAAGCAGATCAATGCAAGCCAATGATCTACAAAACTTTTGCATTTGATGAAGTGGCTCAGGCACATCAATGTCTGGAAAGCAGTCAACATACAGGCAAAGTGGTACTCGAAATTAAATCTGAATTTGCCTAATTGTGTTCAATCCATGCCTGTTCATACTCAAAACTTGAGTGGGACAGGTCACTCAAGCAGTATGTATATAAACATAACGACCTGATGAGGAATCTCAAAAATGACAACAAATCCTGATGATCGCAACCCAAGTCCAGACCATGCAGAAGACAATGCTTTTTTCCCATCGCCATATTCGCTCAGCCAATACACCTCGGCAAAAACAGATTACGATGGCACGACTTATCCAAACCCATATCAAGGCGACAAACGGATTTTAATGATTGCAACAGATGAACGTTATATCTTGATGCAAAACGAAAAATTCTTTTCTACAGGAAATCACCCAGTAGAAATGTTATTGCCAATGTTCCACTTGGATAATGCAGGTTTTGCCTTTGATGTGGCAACACTTTCGGGCAATCCAGTTAAGTTGGAAATGTGGGCGATGCCGAATGAAGAACAAGTGGTCTTAGATACTTATAAAAAATATGAAAAGCAACTCAAAGCACCACTGAAGTTGGCAGATATTTTGGAACAAGCCCTAAGTCCAGATTCACCTTATGCAGGTATCTTTATTCCAGGTGGGCATGGTGTACTGGCTAAAATTCCAGAAAGTGCAGAAGTAAAAGCTCTGCTAAAGTGGGCTGTTGAAAATGATAAATATGTGATTACGCTGTGTCATGGTCCTGCATCTTTACTCGCTGCGGCTGTTGATGAAAATCCACAAGATTATATTTTTAAAGATTATCAGATTTGTGTGTTCCCAGATGCTTTGGATAAAGGTCCGAATATTGAGATTGGTTACATGCCGGGTCAATTGCCATGGTTGGTTGGTGAAAATCTTGAGAAGCTGGGCGTCAAAATCTTGAACAAGGGAATTACAGGACAAGTACATCAAGATCGAAAATTATTAACAGGTGATAGTCCACTTGCATCTAATAATCTTGGGAAACTTGCTGCGACAACCTTATTGGCAGATCCAGAATTCAATTAAATAGTTGCTGAAAAAGTAAAAAGCCTAACTCAATTGTTGGGCTTTTTTATATAAAAGATTCTGATGAGCATGATTAAAATTTGTTTATCTTGCTGTCCAGTTTTCACCGTATTTTCCATGCTCAATCTTCTACAAAGTAACATTTAACTGACAGCTAAATTACATTTATGTCATTTGAAACTATTTCAGGTTTTAGGACGCTATTATCATCTTAAGCATAGCTTTAGCAGGTTTAAGATGAAGATATTACTAGTCGAAGATGATCAGAAAACAGGGAGTTATCTTAAGCAAACGTTATCAGAAGCGGGTTATATGATTGATTGGGTGACAGATGAAATTACTGCAAAACACCTGACACTCATCTTGGGCGAATATGATTTGGTGGTATTGGATGTGATGTTTTCTGGTTTAAATGACTGGAATATACTGAATGATGTTGGAAGAAATGGCAGAAAAATGCCGATTTTATTTTTGATTGCCCGTGATCAAATTGGAGAGCGTATTAAAGGATTTGGTCTTTCTTTTACTTTTGCAGAATTACTCGCACGGATTAGAAGCTTATTGGCCAGAGAGCCACGAAGTAGTGAAAGTAGCAAGATCAGTGTTGCAGATCTTGAATTGGATTTATGGAAACGTTGTGTCAGCCGTGCAGGGCAACGGATTAATCTCACGGCCCAAGAATACGCATTGATGGAGCTATTCATGAGTAGACGTGGGGAAATTTTGCCTAGAGCCCTCATTGCGTCTCAGATCTGTGATATGAGCTATGATCGTGATACAAAAGCAGTGGAAGTGGCAATTAGTCGTTTAAGAAATAAAATTGATCGTAACTTTTTACCCAAGCTTATTCATAATATTTATGGAATGGGTTATGTACTCGAAGAATGGAATCGGGTTCGTGCCAGAAAACATTAAGATTCAGTCACTAGAAATAATTAAATAAATTGTACTGATCAATTGTCAGCTATTTGACAACTCAGGATTAAGATTCTGATTAAAGTAATGCTGAGATGTAAAACAACTAGTCTGGGATGATGAATGAAAATATGTATTTATGGCGCAGGCAGTATTGGATGCCATCTAGGTGGGCGATTAGCAGTCGCTGGGTATGATGTCGATTTCATTGTTCGGCCTAAAATACAGCAACAACTTGAGCAATATGGGCTGACTGTTTCGGACTATCTCGGTGAAAAAAATAGTGTTCCAGCAAGTAAGCTACAACTTGGTACAGATCCAAACCTTGCTGCTCAGGCTGATATCATTTTTGTCTGTGTGAAATCAGCAGCGACAGAGCAAGTCGCTCATGAATTAAAAGATATTCTGAAGAAAAAAACCATCATCATCAGTTTTCAGAACGGCTTAACTAATGTCGGAATTCTAAAGCAGGTTTTATCTGAACATACAATTCTTGAAGGTATGGTTCCTTTTAATGTAGCTGCTTTAGGGAATGGCGTTTTTCATCAAGGTACGGAAGGGGCTTTGTATGTGAAAAAACATGAAGCCTTAGTCGAACTTGTGACCGCATTTAATGCGGCCCATCTTGAGCTTAAACTTGAAGAGGATATGCAAGCGATTCAATGGGCAAAGTTACTGCTAAATCTGAATAATTCAGTCAATGCTTTATCTCAGCTTCCACTCAAGCAACAACTTTCTATTCGAGCCTATCGTCAATGTTTGGCAATGGCTCAGTCTGAAGCCTTAGAACTTCTAAAACTTGCTAAAATTAAGCCTGCACAACTTACTGCGGTGCCTGCTCAGGTTCTGCCTAAAGTATTAAGTCTTCCAAATTTTATTTTTAATCTACTCAGCAAGAAAATGTTGGCGATTGATCCACTGGCTCGATCTTCAATGGCTGATGATCTTGCAGCGGGTCGAGCCACTGAAATTGACTGGATTAATGGTGAAATTGTTAACTTAGCCACACAGCTCAACTTACAGGCACCCATCAATAGTAAGTTAATCCAACTGGTTAAGCAGGCAGAAAATATATCTAAAGCTTGGTCTGCGAAAGAACTAAAAAAGGTGTTAGAAACTGCCTAATTCACGAACAAAATAAAAGCCTTAGCATATTGAGAACTATGCTAAGGCTGTTTTGATCACAAATGTAAAAGGCTTTAAATCTTGGCTGTTTCTTGTGGTCCAAATCGAGTAATCAAAATGCCAAAAATGGTTGCGAAGATATACATAAAGATTGAATAGACTGCAGCAGGCATTGCAATAGTGGTACTGGCCATGATGGTCAATGCAATGGTCATTGCCAGTGTACTGTTATGAATGCCGATTTCAAAAGCACAGGCTCTCGCTTGATAAGAGCTGATACCAAATAGTCGAGGTACAAAATAACCAATACATAGACTAATTGCACAGAATAGTGCTGTGGCTAGTCCAATTTGACCAATATATTCAATGAGATTACTTCGCTCTTTTATAATTGCGCCAAGGATGATAATGACAAGAAAAACCACTGCAAAGATGCGAACAGGACGATTCAGTTTTTCAGCTGTGTGAGGGGCATAATGACGGAGCAGCATCCCAATAGCTACAGGCACGAGAATGATTGCAAATACTTGAAGTACTTTAGAAAATTGCAATCCAAGCTGCTGACCTTCATTCATAAAATGTAGAATCGAGAAATTCACAATAAAAGGTAAGAAAATGGCTGCAATAATGGCATTGATTGCAGTTAAGCTAATATTCAGTGCGATATCGCCTTTGTATAAATAGCTAAAGAGATTTGCTGTAGAGCCGCCAGGAGATGCTGCAAGTAGCATTAAACCTACGGCAAGTAATGGAGGTAAAGCCAGTATCTTACAAATCAAGAATGCAATACCAACCAATAAAATCAGCTGACAAAACAGAGCAATTAAAACCGCTTTAGGGTGCTTACTCACCCGTGCAAAGTCTTTAAGGGTGAGTTCTAAACCCAAGCCCGCCATTACAATTGCCAAAGCGATGGGTAAAAAAAGTGTAATTAGTCCAGAATCCATAGTTCGTTATTCCTTTTTAGATCAATTCAATATTATTTCCCAATCATTTTTATAGGATTTTGTCCGATCAAATCACAACTTAGCAGCATCTAAGTTGATATCATTTTTAACCTTAAAACATATCTAAATAACAGTTTTAACATAAAATTTAAGATTTTTACTGTCTAGCTAATCAATTAACATATTTAGATTATTAATTCTAATGATTTCTTTAGCTAAAAAAAATTATTCATTTTTATTTCAAAGTGTGCGATTTATCACATTTTATTTAATTGGAGTTTAGAAAAATTAATAAGAGAAAAATCAAGTTTCTGCATTTTTACATTTTATAACTCTTTATTAGTTTTGTTACTTGGCTAATTGTTGTGTGTAAATTAACCAAACTGCAAAGTTTATTTGACTAAATAGTAAAAACAAAATTTAAATTTATGAAAATAATATTTATATAATTAACAATGGTGTATACTGCATCCTCACATATGAAAATGCGAATCATTTAGGTTTTCTTCAAACTTTCATGATTCTTAAACAATAACTTTATAATATGCGACCAATTGGCAGAAAAATAAAAATCAGATGTAAAAAAGGTCAATGACTCTTTGTTACTTTAAGAAAGATAATTTGCGCCGATTATTACATTGTAACTATTTATTTATATAAAAATAAGTGAATAGTTATGTGAAAAGATGACCATTTTAGTGTGGCTCAAAATAAAAACTGTATTATTACAAATAGCGGAATAAATATGGATAACGTAGCTCAGCTCGAAACTGATACTAATTTCCAAAGTCGAAAAAAAATAACTTGGGCTGTTTTTAGTGTGCTCATCTTATTTCTGATCTTAGGTATTGCATATTATTTTTTGGTCTATCGATTCTACCAATCTACTGATAATGCCTATGTGCAAGCTGATGTCACTTGGGTGATGCCAAAAATATCAGGAGAAGTTGTCGAGCTGATTATTAACGACAATCAGTTTGTGAAAAAGGGGGAAGCTTTAGCAATTTTAGATCACCGTGATTATCAAGCGCGTTATGATCAAGCAAAGTCTTTGGTGACGCTCAAACAAGCTGCACTTGCAGTACAGCAACAAAATGAAAAATCCGCAAAATCATCGATTAGTGAAGCCAATAGTGGGGTTGTTGCAGCGCAAGCGGATTTATCTCGCTTGAAAAAAGATTTCATCCGTTATCAGGATTTGCTCAAAGATGGGGTAATTACCCGACAGAATTTTGAAGGTATCCAATCTCAGTACTTAACTGCACAAGCACAGGTTTCTAAAGCACAGGCAACGGTGAATGCTGCTGAAGCTCAGTTGGGTAGCTTACAAGCCAGTCGTGCGCAGTTATTGGCTGATATCCAAAATGCCAATGCCACTTTAGATCTTTATCAAATCGATCTTTCATCTTCGAAAGTGGTCAGCCCTGTAACAGGCAAAGTCGGCAGTCTTGCAATCCAAAAAGGTTCGCGCGTTTCACCGCAAACACGATTGATGGCGATTATTCCTGAGAAAAGTTTGTATGTACAAGCAAACTTCAAAGAAACCCAAATTGAAAAAATGCATATTGGGCAGGAAGTTAAATTAAAAATTGATGCTTATCCAAGCCTGACCTATACAGGAAAAATTGAAAGCTTTTCTCCCGCATCAGGTGCAACTTTTTCACTGATGCCACCAGACAATGCGACGGGGAATTTTAACAAAGTAGTACAGCGTATTCCTGTACGGATTGCAATTGATTCGAGTCCACACATTGATCTTATAAAACCTGGAATGTCAGTCAGTGCGACTGTTGATCTAAGAACTTAATCAGAAAGTTTTAGGTATAAGAAAATGAATAAAGCAATTGAGCACGAGTGGAAGTTTGCGCCAAAAACAGCATGGCTGATTTTTGCTGCCATGATCTTTGGTAACTTCATGGCGATTCTGGATATTCAGATTGTTGCGAGTTCTTTGAACGAAGTACAAGCAGGCATGAGTGCCAGCCGTTATGAGGTGACATGGGTTCAAACGGTTTACTTAATTGCTGAAATTATTGCAATTCCAATGTCGAGTATTGTATCTCGGGTACTTTCGACACGTATCTATTATACCATTTGTGCCATTGGATTCACGATCAGTTCTTTACTGTGTGCTTTGGCTTGGAACTTGGAAAGTCTGTTGGTATTTCGCGCGTTTCAAGGCTTTATGGGTGGAGGTATGATTCCAACCTCAATGACAGCGTTATATCTGCTGTTTCCTGAAGCAAAACGTGCTTTGCCCTTGGTGATGTTCGGCATGATCAGTACCTTAGGTCCTGCCATTGGCCCAACCATTGGCGGATGGTTGACCAACAATTTTTCATGGCACTGGATGTTCCTGATCAACATAATCCCAGGTATTTTGATTGCGACGATTATTTACTCTGGCCCCAATATAGACCGCGCCAATTACTCACTCATCAAAACCATGGACTGGTTCAGCTTGATTGGTATGGCGATGTTCTTGGGTGGTTTGGAGTATTTCTTGGATGAAGGGGCACGTCATGACTGGTTAGCCGATACTGGTGTGCGTGTTGCATTCATCATCTGCCTGATTGGTGGAATGATTTTCTTCTCACGCAGTTTTACTCAGCCTAAACCGCTATTAGATCTCAGCGTATTTAAAAATAAAAACTTCGCTCTAAGTTGCATGATTACTTTTGTGATTGGTATGGCCCTGTATGGCTTGGGCTACATGATTCCAGTCTTTCTTGGGCAAGTCCGAGAAATGAACAGTAGTCAAATCGGTCATATCATGATGGTGACAGGCATTGTCATGTTCTGTTTTGCGCCATTTCTTGCTTGGCTTATTCCGAATTTTGATACCCGAAAAACCGTGTTTGTTGGTATGGTCTTGGCGGGTTTTGGTGTTTGGCTCAATTCACATCTCAGTATTCACAGCGATTATGACTTTATGTTCTGGCCGCAAATCTATCGTGGCATTGGCCTGATGATTTGTTTGATCGTGGTCTCGCATTTAGCGATGAGCACCTTACCACTGACTAAAGTTGCTGATGCTAGTGGTATTTATAACCTGATGCGCAACATTGGTGGTGCTGTGGGATTGGCGCTGATCAATTCCTCACTAGATTGGCTAACGGCATTACATGTCACCCAAATTAATCAATATATGACACCGCAGAATTGGATCTTTATTGAAAGGTTAGACCAACTGACCGCACAGTACCAAGAAGTCGGTGCCAATGCGCAGCAAATCGCCCTGAGTGTGATTTATCGCGATATTCACTACCAAGCACTTACATCAAGTTTTAATGATTTATTGCGTATGTTGGCCATCATTATGTTTGTGGCGGCTTTCTTAACCATCTTTATGGATAGGGGGAAGAAAATGGACATATAGAGATTTAATGCTAGAGGGTTTTCATATAACGAAAAAATAATCGGGGCATCTATAACAACATACCCCGTCATAAAAAGAACAGTGATACGCATTTTTATATTTCTTTATGAGATAGGGGAATTTGCATATCCAAATTTAGAGGTACAAGCTGATGATTAATACAACATATAAACTGATCTCAAGATTCAATAACAAAGAATCTACCTATGGCCAATATGTCGAGAAGGAACAAATCGATATTGACCGCTTAAAAGTGATGTACTCCATTTATGAGCAGTATTATGAGAACACCAAATTTTCCATCTTTGTAGATGATTTTAAAAAGAAAAGTGGTGCGATCTTAATTTTCAACTCAGAAACGGAAGAAATTGTTGGGTTCTCTACAGTGGTGGTTCAGCATTTTTATTTAAATGGTAAAGACTATACGGTGTTATTTAGTGGCGATACGGTAATTTTAAGAGCGTATTGGGGCACACGTACACTGCAAAGTACTATGCTTAAGCTGATGATTAAGTTACGGGTGAAATATCCGTTTAATGAGCTGTATTGGTTACTGATTTCAAAAGGTTATAAAACCTATTTACTGCTCGCGAACAACTATTATGTGTACTATCCAAATATCAAAGATGAAAATCAGCATTTGTCGACAGTGGTTGAACATTATTGCGAGAATTTCTTTGGTGAGTACTATGATAAAGAAGCAGGCTTATTAAACTTTGGAAATGATTATCAACCGTTAAAAGGTGAAGTCGCCCCAATTACCGAAGAAATGAGAGCAAAGAATCCAAATATCCATTTCTTTGAACAGATGAATCCAACATGGACGGTAGGTACAGAGCTACCGTGTATTGGTCGTTTAGGCTGGAAAGATATTGCACGTTTTCCAGTTAAATTGATGACCAAACCTGCCAGTAAAGGTCGATGCGAAGCATTGTTAAAGACACCTGCAAATCGTCAAGGAGTCTTACAATGAAGTATTCCGAATGGTTGACCTCAGGTTCACACCTGATTCTAAAACAATGGTGTGATATTTCTGATCGAGATTTTAAAAAGCATGCGAACAGCTTAGAGCTGACACAACGGCAAATTTTAAACTCAATTTTGCAAAGCTCGCATTTTGCTAAAAAGCACAATGTCAAAGATTATGCGCAATTTGTACAGGCTTTTCCTGCTTCGCGTTATAGTGCATGGCGTGAGAATATTCAGCGTTATCGAGACCAAGAATTACAACTCTCAAGCAGTAAGCTGGTACGTTTTCAGCCTACCAGTGGTTCGAGTGAACAAATCAAATTTATTCCTTATACCAAACTGTTTTTAGATGAACTAGATCACGCGATTGCGCCATGGATGGCGAGCCTCTATCGTAAATGTCCCCAACTTCGTTCAGGTACTCATTATTGGTCAGTTTCATGGTTGCCAGAAAGCCAACGTGAGATACTTAAAGATAAAAATCTCAATGACGACAGTGCATTACTGGGCATTGGTAAGCGTATTTTATCTAAATTTACTCAAGCTGTTCCCAGTAATGTTGCCTTTGCTGCCAATGCCGATGATGCTTTATTTGCCACCATTTGCTATCTGGTCGCTAACCGCAATCTGGCCATGATTTCAGTATGGAGTCCGACCTTTGCTTTGCAACTTTTAGATCGTTTAGAGTCTATGCAGCAAGAAGTGATTGAAGTTTTAGAAACAGGTCGATGGGGAGCGCGCCAAGCTTCATTAAAAGAAGTCAAAGCGCCATTGAGTCCAGAAAGTGCAAAGTGTCTGATGGACAGTTCAAATGGTGAACACATTGATTTTAAAAGGTTATGGCCAATATTGAGTTTAGTGTCGAGTTGGGATACCGCAGGATCTAAAGCTTGGGCGGAAAAACTAAAGCAACGCCTTCCATCTGTACAATTTGAAGGTAAAGGCTTATGGGCCACCGAAGGTGTAGTCACCATTCCATATAACGATCATTATCCACTGGCTTATCAAAGTCATTTCTATGAATTTGAATATTTAGAAGGCGAAAAAACGGGACAAATCATTCCATCTTGGGAGCTTAAGGTCGGAGATGTGGTCAGTCCAATTATCACTTCGGGGAATGGTTTATTACGTTACTGCTTAGATGATTGCTTGCTTGTGACCAGTTTTATCGAACAAATACCTTGTTTTGAGTTTCAAGGCCGCCGTTTTGGTGTGGATTTAGTGGGAGAGAAGCTTGCACCCGAAACAGCACAGCAATTGCTTTCACAACTGAATGAAACAGAGTCGAAGGCTATTTCATTGTTAGCGATTGATACAGAACAACAGGTCAAACCATTTTACTGCGTTCTTTTTGAGGGCGAGATTCACCATAGTATTGATGATAAATACATCGACAATATACTACGTCAAAACTTTCATTATGAGTTAGCTCGTAATCTCGGTCAGTTAGATCAGCCTCAGATTCGTCAAGCCAACAATGGTTGGAACGCCTACAAAAAGCTGGTCATGTTTGATGGCATCATCGAGGGCAATATTAAGCCTGAACCACTTAAGAAAGTTACCTTGAATAGTTTGGAACAACTATGAAGAAAGGGATGACGAAATTTAACCATCGATTCTTTAAGTCTTCCCAATACGCGTTCTGTATGGGATTGTTGTTGGCATCCAGTATGGTGGATGCCATGACTTTAGACGAAGCTTTGTCCGCCAGTTTAAGGCATGAAAGCCAATTGGAGGTGAGTCGTTTAAGTGTCAATCAATCGACGGCAATGCTGGAACAGGCAAAACAACGTGATGGCCTCAAAGTGAACTTGGTTGGGCAACTCGATTATGAAAGAGTCGAGACCCCGACCAATGTCATGTTTCCAACTGAAGGAAATCGAAAAGGTCGTAGTTTGCAATTACAAATGGATTACCCTATCTACACATCAGGGCGACATCGCTTGGGTATTGATGTTGCTAAAAATCAACTTTCTGCACATTCTCAAGGTCTATCAGATCAACGTTCTGAAACGATTTTGAATACAGTCATGGTCTATACCGATGTATTGAAAAAGAAAGCGATTTTAGAACTGAGAAAGAAAACCATGTCGAATTTACAACGTTCGTTGTATGAGTCACAACGACGTTTTGATGTGGGGATGATTACCCGTGCAGACTTGGCACAAGTGCTGGCTCAAGTCGCTCAGGGACAAGCCGATATTACGCAGGCCCAATCCAATCTCACGGTGAGTGAAGCTCAATTTTATCAAATTACAGGTCTGAACGCGGATAATTTAACCGCGGTTAAGCGTCTACCAGAGGTTTCCAATAATCTGGATGAGATCTTGGCTAAAACCAAGAATCATCCTGCCTTACTACGGGCCAAATATGAGAAACAGGCTTCTGAAAAGCAATATGCTTTAACCAAACGAGAGCTGTGGCCGACGGTTATGCTTACCAGTCGTGCTGGCGCACAGCATGAGGCCAGTTATATTGGTTCAGAAAGTAATAACTACATGGTCGGAGTGCAACTTAATGTGCCACTCTATGACGATGGTTTGAATCGCGCCAATATTCGTAAAGCACAAGCGGATGTTGATTTGGCTAATCAAAAGATTCGTAGCCTTGAACTGGATTTGAATCAACGTGCACGTACCACCTATGCACAATTACAGACAATCCGTCAGAACAAAGATGCACTGCAAAATGCCATTGATGCTGCTTCAATTGCTTTTGTTTATACCCGTAAAGAGTTTGAGCTGGGGACCAAAACCACTTTTGATTTATTGAATACTGAACAAAAGTTATTGGATGTTCAAACTCAGAAAACGGTCAACGAGCAGGATGAAATTGTTTTTGTTTATCAGCTCTTAGACCAAATGGGACACCTCAATGATTTGGTGTCTACACAAAATACTGAACAGGTGAATAATTAATGAAAACAAATCCACCAAATACTCAAAATAATCCGTTGATTACCCGTGAAGCAACCTTGGCTGATGATCAAGCTTTACGTCAACTGATTGCGGTGCCGATGACCACCAAAGGGGTGCAGATCAGTTTCCAGCGTGAACCAAGTTATTTTAAGGCTTCAGATATTCTGTATCGACATAAGCTGCATGTGGTGATTGAAGATACTGAAAGTCAGAAAAATGTTGCCTGTTATAGCAATGGTCATCGTCCATGCTATGTCGATAAAGCGGTACAAAATGTGCGCTATGCCAGTGATTTGCGTGTTGATCCAAACTATCGTGGTAAATCATTGGTCAAGGCTTTGGGTGTACATGTAAAACAAACCATGCACCAACCTGATTTTAGCCAGATGATTATTTTTAATGATAATTATGCGGCACGAGCAGCAATACAAACTGGAAAAACAGGAATCCCTGATTATTATGATGAAGGATTGATTGAGACTTTAACCTTGACTCATCTTGGAGCCAAAAGAAAAATTAAAACCTTTATAGATCGTAAAACCAAGACTGAAACAGAGGTCAGCGAGATTAAATCTTGTGTGGCGCGTCCTGAACATATTGCGGCAATGAACCGGTTTATTGGTGAAATGTCGCAGCATTATAATTTTATCCCCGCTTATAATTTCGAAGAATTACACGCAGGGCATCACTATTTTACCGGCTTGAAGCTTTCAGACTTTCAGCTTTATTTTCAAGATGGGAAACTCGTTGGGATGTTTGGATTATGGGATCAACACAGTCTTAAGCAAACCAAAATCTTGCATTACAGTTCAGCCATTGGCGTACTGCGTCCGATCTATAATTTACTGACCAAAGTCACTAAAGCTATGCCATTACCTAAACTCGGTGATTCCTTAAAATATCATGTGTTACACAGCTTATTGTGCCATCCGCAGCAGTTAGCACTGCATCATTTAATGCTTGAAGATGCGCAGAAACTCTCTAAGCAACGAGGTGTAGGAATCGTTAGTTTTACCTTATCGCATCAAGATCCACGTTTTCAGCTGAATCAGTTTTATAAAGGCGAACGATTAACAGGCATGCATGGCTTTATTAGTTTTCTGGGTGATCCACGTCCAAACTTTGATAAGAACTTGATCCCGTATTTAGAAGTTGGGCGAATTTGATTGGAGCAATAAAAAAACTCCTCAAAGCGCGTAAATGATTGGGCTTTGAGGCGTTTTTTTATATGTAAATAGATTAGGCTTTTAGTCCTTTAGCATATTCAACCAGTTGATCAATCACCGTTCCCCAACCTTCAAAGAAGCCCATATCTTCGTGTTGTTGGCGAGTTTCAGCAGTACGGTGTCTAGCAATTGCGGTATATTGGGTTGCGCCATTGTCTGCATCTTCTAGCAACAGAATCGCAGTCATAAATGGATTCTCAGCAGGTTTCCAGTCCTCAGTATACGTATCAGTAAAGACCAGTTTTTTGCCATCAATTACTTCTAGATAAACACCTTCATTCTTGATTTCATTGCCATCCACATCAAAGATAGTGTTGAATTTTCCACCCACTCTTAAATCAATTTCACAGGCTTTAATTGAGTGAGGGCGAGGAATAAAAAAGTGTTGAATATGTTCGGGGGTGGTCCAGCATTCCCAAACCAGTTCACGCGGCACATCAATCACTCTTTCTAGTTTTAAATCAGTTTTTGGATCCAGCTTCATTTTCTCTTTTCCTTTTTAATTCGAGTGCATAACGATCAAATTGATTAAGTCGTTGTTCCCAGATCGCCCGTTGCTCACTTAACCAATTTTGCATGGGGGTGAATGCATCGGGTGTCAGAGCACAAGTTCTGATTCGTCCATTTTTTTCTGAATGAATAAGTCCTGCTTCTTCTAATTTATTTAAATGTTTTAGAAAAGATGGCAGGGCCATGTCATGTTGTTCAGCCAGTTCAGTAATCGATGCCGTCCCAAAAGACAGTCGCGTTAAGATATCTCTGCGCGTTGGATCACTGAGAGCACTGAATAACAAATCGAGTTTAGAATCATACTTAGCCATAAAGCTAAGTATTGCACAAAAAATATTCATCTTGCAATAAAAAACTTAGCTTTTTAGCTAAGTTTTTTATTGCTGTTTTTATAGCTCTATTTTCCCTGTTTATTGGTTAAAATAACTCCAATAAAGCTTAGGCTGCCACCCACCAGCATTGACCCGGTGATGGGTTCATTCAGAATAAGAAATGCCAGTAAGACTGCAAATACAGGCACTAAATTATTAAATACGATGGTTCGAGATGCACCAATGCTGTGAATCGCCTGAGCATACCAGACAAAAGTCAGTACAGTACCAAAGGCACCTAGAAATACAATTGATAACCCGCTACGAAGAGAAATATGAGGCAGAGAAAACTGCATAAATTCAGGCATAAGACTGATGAATAGAAATAATGTTCCCCAAAGCACCGAATACGTGGTCATGGTTAAAGCGGGTGCACGGGTCTGCTTAAAGCAGATTGTGTAAATGACCCAACTGAAGACCGCGCCACACATCATCATTTCACCTGTGCCAAAAGATTGAGTGAATGCAGCAAAAAATTCGCCTTTGCTTACCACGATCAATGTGCCGATTAAAGCGAGACAGACACCTAAATAATTGATTCGACCCAGCCTTTCCTGAAAGAATATCCGCATCGCCAAGATGGTCATAATAGGGGATAAGCTCACAAACAGTGCAGTTCTGCCTGCTTCAATTCTGGATAGAGCAGCAAAGAAAAATAAATTATAAGCAAGCACACCCGTCAATCCCATCAAGATGGCATAGACATGTTGTTGTACAGAAAGATTTGGAAAACCTCCTCTGCTTTTCAACAAGATCAAGACCAGTAAGATTGCTGCAAAGCCAAAGCGTAATAATGCAGATAAGTTTGGAGAGAGTTCCGCAGCAACAATACGTCCTGCGATGAAGGTACCACCCCACATCATGGCAACACAGATCAGCTTAAAATAAACAGTGGAGCTCGAAAGAGAAATGGCTAAATGACGCATGAAAGTCTTAATCAATATAGAATTAAATCAAATCCTAAAACTAATTTATTTTTATAGTAAAATGAGCTTTTACTCATGAATGCATCATGATGACGCTGACCCAACTCGAAATATTTTCAAAACTCGCGGAACTAAAGAATTTTACGCATACTGCACAACTACTGAATATTTCACAGTCAGCAATTTCGCATGCACTTAAAGCGTTGGAAAAGAAGTGGGAAACCCAACTGTTTTATCGAAATAACAATGAAGTAGAACTGACTGCTGCAGGGCAACGCTTACTGCCTTATGTAAATGAAATCTTGAATGTTTCTAACATTATTCATCAAGAAGTAATGGACCTAAAAGGTCTAAAAGCGGGAACGTTAAGGATTGGGTCTTTTGGTGCATCGTCTTCCAATGTGCTGATTCCATTGATTTTAAAACAGTTTGCACAGCAATATCCTGATGTTGAGGTGTTGATGATGGAAGGTACGGATAAAGAAGTCTTGCAGTGGATAGATGAACGCAAAGTTGATCTTGGGTTTGTGGTGTTGCCTGAAACCCACTTTGATAACTTTGCTTTGTTGGAGGATATCTTTGTTGCTTTATTGCCTAAGGATTTAGAGATTGCACAAAAGCCAGCAGTGCAATTGCAAGAGCTGATTGATCATCCTTTTATCCTGACCAGTGCGGGCAGTCAAAACCATGTCATGGAACTTTTTAAGGCTGCGCAACTCACGCCTCAGATTAAGTATAACTTGTCGCAAATCCTGTCGATTTTAAATATGGTCAATCACGGTGCTGGGGTTTCGATCGTGGCGGATTTAGCCCTAGACAAAAATATTCTTCAGCTATATCCCAATGTGGTAAAACGGCCATTATCTCCCAATACCAAACGTTCAATAGGACTCGCGGTCAAAAACAAGCAACAGATGACACCGATTGCAAAAGCCTTTGTTGAGATTGCCATGCAGCTTTAAGTTTGGGTCAATATGGAAAAACCTGCTTAATTGTTCATAAAAAGGCTAGAAAAACAGACAAAAGTTATCAATTACACAAAATACTTCTATAATAGCGCCCATCAATACTAAGGTCAGTGTTTAGATAGAGTCATAAGACGACCTTAGCCACAGTTTTTTAAGTCCATTTGTGATCCACGATTCGGCTTATAGATTAATATTTTCAATCTTATGTACTTGCAAAACATAAGAATATTTAGGTGCTCGCATGGAAATCAAGGTTAATTATCTCGACAATCTTCGCCAAGAAGCGAAGTTTGATGACTTTACGGTAATCGCCGATCAGCCGATTCGTTATAAAGGCGATGGTTCTGCGCCAGGTCCATTTGATTATTTCCTTGCTTCATCTGCGTTATGTGCAGCTTACTTTGTCAAAGTGTATTGTGCTGCGCGTGATATTCCAACGGACAACATTCGTTTATCGCAGAACAATATTGTTGATCCTGAAAATCGTTATAAACAAATTTTTAAAATTCAGGTTGAATTACCAGCTGATATTTCTGAAAAAGACCGTCAAGGTATCTTGCGTTCAATCGATCGCTGTACGGTTAAGAAAGTGATTCAAACCGGACCAGAATTTATCATTGAAGAGGTTGAAAGCATTGATGCAGATGCACAAGCCTTATTGATGCCAAGCCTTGCCTCTGAAAGCAGCACCTATATTGCGGGTAAAGACCTGCCATTAGAAGAGACTATTGCCAATATGTCAGGGATTTTGGCAGGTCTAGGCATGAAGATTGAAATCGCATCTTGGCGCAATATCGTACCAAATGTCTGGTCCTTGCATATCCGAGATGCACAATCACCAATGTGCTTTACCAATGGTAAAGGCTCAACCAAAGAAAGTGCTTTGGCATCGGCTTTAGGTGAGTTTATTGAGCGTTTGAACTGTAACTTCTTCTATAACGACCAATTCTGGGGTGAGGACATTGCCAATGCAGAATTTGTGCATTATCCAGATGAGAAGTGGTTTAAACCGGGTCCAAATGGCGAATTACCAAAAGAAATTTTGGATGAATATTGTCTCGAAATCTATAACCCAGATGATGAGTTACTCGGTACACATTTATATGATACCAACTCAGGGAATACAGCACGTGGTATTTGTTCATTGCCATTTGTACGCCAATCTGATGATGAAATTGTCTATTTCCCATCGAATCTAATTGAGAACTTATATCTCAGTAATGGTATGAGTGCGGGCAATACCTTGGCAGAAGCTCAGGTTCAATGCTTATCTGAAATTTTTGAACGTGCGGTTAAACGTGAAATTCTGGAAGGTGAAATTGCATTGCCAGACGTACCGCAAGAAGTACTGGCGAAATATCCAAGTATTGTGGCAGGGATCCAAGGCTTGGAAGAGCAAGGCTTCCCAGTTCTCGTCAAAGATGCATCGTTAGGTGGTCAATTCCCGGTGATGTGTGTGACTTTAATGAATCCACGTACAGGAGGTGTATTTGCATCCTTTGGTGCACATCCAAGCTTTGAAGTGGCATTAGAGCGTAGTTTGACTGAATTGTTGCAAGGCCGTAGTTTTGAAGGTTTAAACGATTTACTACAACCGACCTTCCAGAGCAATGCAGTGACAGAACCAAACAACTTCGTTGAACATTTCATCGACTCAAGTGGTTTGGTCTCTTGGCGTTTCTTTAGTGCCAAATCGGATTATGATTTTGTGGAATGGGATTTCACCAATGAAGGTGAAAACTCCAATGCTGAAGAAGCAGAAGAATTGTTTGGCATCCTTGAAGAAATGGGCAAAGAAGTCTACATGGCGGTATATGAGCACTTAGGTGCAACCGCATGCCGTATCTTGGTGCCTGATTATTCTGAAATTTATCTTGTTGAAGACCTGATTTGGGACAATACCAACAGAGCGATTTTATTCCGTGAAGATATCCTTAATCTACATCGTTTAGATAACGCGCAACTGGAAGCTTTGGTTGAGCGTTTAGAAGAATGCGAACTGGATGATTACACCGAAATCACCACCTTGATCGGGATTGAATTCGATGACAATACGGTATGGGGACAATTAACCCTGCTTGAACTCAAGCTGTTGATCTATCTTGCTTTAGAGCAGTTTGAAGAAGCGAAAGAGTTGGTTGAGACTTTCTTGCAATACAATACCAACACGGTAGAACGTGGTTTGTTCTATCAATGCATGAATGTGGTGTTGGAAGTCTTACTCGATGATGAAATGGAGCTTGACGACTACGAAACCAATTTCCGCCGTATGTTTGGCAATGAGCGTATGGATGCTGTGGTTGGTTCTGTTGAAGGTACGGTCCGTTTCTATGGTCTTACACCAACCAGTATGAAACTGGAAGGGCTTGATCGTCATTTACGTTTAATTGACAGCTATAAGAAATTGCATAAAGCACGTGCTAAGGCAGTTGGCTTAAATGGCTAAAACTCAATAAATATTGTTTTAAAAAGTGCATGTTGATCATGCACTTTTTTTATTTAGAACCTATAAAATTTTGTTTTTTGGGTCACTCAAAATTTTAATAAATTGATTGCTTGACCTTGCAATTATTGGAAGGACTACAGTGTCTTTCATAAAGGTAACTGTGCCACATGAGATAGAAACCCTCATCTATTGATGGTGTCACTTCCTTTATTTTCATCAATATAGCATGTCAATCACATCTGAAATGAATGTGATGCTGCTGAATAGAAAGGAAACAATAATGAGTGAACAACAATCGGCAATAATGCCTAACCCAAATGATGCAAGTGATATTTATAGTCTCTCTACACGTGCTTATATGGAACTAACCAACCGTATGCATGTTGATATGCAAATCAATTACACAGGTAATGCGGACATCGACTTTATGCGTGGAATGATTCCACATCATCAAGTGGTCATAGATATGGCCAAGGTTGCCTTGAAATATTGTTATGATTCAGAAGTTCGGATGTTGGCAAAAAATATTATTTTAGCTCAAGATATTGAAATTAAAGTGATCAATGCTTGGTTACAACGGCATCTATTATAAAGCCTTCGATCTTATTCTTGATTTGATAGTTTCATCCATAAAAGGCTGAATCAAAACAGCCTTTTATGGATTACAGCTTTTCGTAATTAGATAGAAAGGTAGCGATTATGCCGAAGATAACCGTGCTTCCACATGAAAAAGTCTGTCCAGAAGGCATTATTCTAGACATTAAAACGGGTGCAAACCTGTGTCGAACTTTACTCGATCATGGCATTGAAATTGAACATGCATGTGATCTTTCAGGAGCCTGTACCACCTGTCATGTCATTATTCGAAAAGGCTTTGAAAGTTTGCAGGAAATGGATGATGTTGAAGCAGACTTGCTTGATCGTGCTTGGGGGTTAAGTCCAGAGTCTCGACTGTCTTGTCAGGTGAACATTCAGGATCAGTCTTTGGAAATAGAAATCCCCAAATATACGATCAATTATGTTTCCGAAAAGAAGGAATGATTAGATGAAATATTGTTTATTTTAATGTGTAAAAGGCTTGACCTTACCATTATGGCAACCTTTATAGTGTGTTTATCTTCTTAAATAACTGAATGGAGTTTTACGATGGAATTTCATGTCGAAAATATGACCTGTGGTGGTTGTGCACGTGGCGTAACCCGTGCGATTCAAGCCGTAGATGCCAATGCAAAAGTGATTACTGATCCACCTAACCGCAGTGTTAAAGTTGAAACTACTGCATCACAACAACAAGTGGTCGAGGCTTTATCAGAAGCAGGTTTTCCACCACGTTAATTCTGTGGGTAAATCAAAAGCGGCTAAAACAGCCGCTTTTTTTGTGAGATAAAATCTTCTAAAAAATAAAAGGCAATCATAAGATCACCTTTTATACTGTTCTACTTGCGCCCAGTGAGTGGGGACAGTGAGAGCAGATCATTATGATGATGGATGTCCTTCATTTCATGACTGGGTTCTTTTAATCCTTCCAGAATCGGACAGTCGGGACGATTATCACCCGCACAGCAATCAACCAAGTTCTGTAAGGTTTGTGCCATTTGCTGTAGGTCTTGGATACGCTCTTCCAATTTATGGATATGTGCCTGAGCCAATTGTTTTACATCGGCAGAGTGCCGATTGCGATTATTCCATAAATCCAGTAAATCGGTGATTTCCGTGACTGAGAAACCCAGTTCACGACTGCGTTTGATAAATTTCAAACGTTCCACGTCATTGTCTGAATAAGAACGATAGCCTGCATTGCTGCGTCCTGCCGCAGGAATCAAACCAATTTGCTCGTAATAACGAATCATTTTGGTGGTTACACCTGAAGCTTGAGAAACTTTACCAATATTCATAAGGTTCTCCATTAGCCTTTATGCACAGATGGTGGTTGGAAACGACGTAAACGTAGCGCATTACCCAGCACAAACACACTTGAAAGTGCCATCGCACCCGCGGCAAAAATCGGTGACATCAAGATGCCATAAGCAGGGTATAACACACCCGCAGCCACTGGAATCAATAGAGTATTATAGGCAAAGGCCCAGAACAGGTTTTGATGAATATTGCCAATGGTTGCCTTAGACAAGGCAATCGCATTGGCCACACCTTGCAAGTTCCCAGACATCAATACGACATCCGCAGACTCGATCGCTACGTCTGTACCAGTGCCAATTGCAAGGCCAACATCTGCTTGAGCCAATGCAGGTGCATCATTGATTCCATCCCCCACAAAGGCAATATTGCCATATTTTGCTTTCAGTTCCTGCACGGCATTAACTTTACCTTCAGGTAGCACTTCGGCAATCACTTCATCAATCCCAAGTTGTTTAGCAATGGCATGTGCGGTACGAGCATTGTCACCGGTAATCATTGCCACTTTTAAGCCCAGTTGATGTAAGGCCTGAATGGCAGCAGGCGTGGTGTCTTTAATAGGATCGGCAACCGCTATAATCCCTGCCAAAGCACCATCAATTGCCACATAAAGTGGAGATTTCCCTTCATCCCCTAAACGCTGTGCCGTATGGGAAAATAGAGTGATATCCAGACCAAGTTGAATCATGTAGCGGTTTGCACCGATATAGATGTTCTGGCTTTCATTCACAGTGGCATTAACACCCATCCCTGTGATTGAATCAAATCGATCAACTTTAGGCAGAGTCAGACCTTGATTTTTTGCAGCATCAACAATCGCTTTGGCAATTGGATGTTCAGAAAGCGACTCTACTGCAGCAACGAGGCTGAGCACATCATTACGCTCAAAAGCTGATGTCACCTCAAAATCAGTCAGTACGGGATGACCTTCGGTCAATGTTCCTGTTTTATCAACGGCAACTACTTGTGCATCTTTTAACAGTTGTAGCGCTTCACCTTTGCGGAACAAGACGCCAAGTTCCGCACCACGCCCAGTACCAACCATAATCGAGGTTGGGGTTGCCAAGCCCATGGCACAAGGACAGGCAATAATCAGTACCGCAACTGCATTGACCAATGCAAAAGTTAAAGCTGGTGATGGGCCGAAAACTAGCCATACGAGGAAGGTGAGCAAAGCGGCAAGCATGACCGCAGGCACAAACCATAGAGTCACTTTATCAACCACCGCTTGAATCGGCATTTTAGAGCCTTGTGCCTGCTCGACCAGACGGATGATCTGCGCCAGCATAGTGTCACCACCAACAGCGACGGCTTTAAAACTTAAAGTACCATTTTGGTTAATGGTTCCACCCACCACTTGGCTGCCGATGTTTTTCTCAACAGGAATCGGTTCACCTGTGATCATCGATTCATCGACAAAGCTTTGTCCTTCAATGACTTCACCATCGACAGGGATTCTTTCACCTGGTTTTACAATCACGAAATCGTCTGCAAGGACTTGCTCGATTGGAATATCGATTATCTGATTATCTCGAGAAACATGGGCAACTTTTGCCTGTAAGCTGACTAAGCGTTGAATGGCTTCAGAGGTACGTCCTTTGGCTTTCGCCTCAAGAAAACGACCCAGTAGAATCAAGGCCACAATCACAGCAGCAGCTTCGTAATAAACGTTCACTGTGCCGGCAGGCAGTAGCTTTGGTGTAAAGGTTGCAACTAGTGAAAATAGATAAGCCGCCAGTGTACCGACTGCAACCAAAGAGTTCATATCGGGTGCTAAACGGACTAAAGCGGGTAGACCTTTGAGATAAAAACGACGACCCGGGATAATCAACACTAGGGTGGTTAAAACGAATTGGAGGTACCAACTATTTTGCATACCAATGCTTTGTTCAATCAGATGATGAACACCCGGAATCAAGTGTGAGCCCATTTCCAAGATAAACACAGGTAAGGCTAGAATGGTTGCAATAATCAGGTCACGTTTGAGTTCATTTCTTTCTTGATCTTTTTTCTCAAGTTGTTCACTTTGATCCGGAATGGATGCCTGAATTTCTTTGGCATCGTAACCTGCTTTATCAATCGCTGCGATTAAGCTTTCGACCTTAGCCGTACCCGTTACCGTGGCACGTTCAGTTGCTAAATTGACGTTGGCAGTTTTTACGCCAGTAACCGCATTCAATGCTTTTTCAACACGACTAACACATGAAGCGCAGGTCATGCCTTCAATCGACAATTCGACCTTGCTGGCAGGGACGTCATAGCCTGTTTGTTCTATGGCTTGAATTAGCACTTGTTGGTCTATGGGCTTAGCAAGCGTGATATCTGCACGTTCTGTGGCTAGATTCACTGATGCAGACTGAACGCCGTCAACTTTTTTGAGTGCTGCTTCAACGCGTCCAACACAACTGGCGCAAGTCATGCCCTCGACTTGAAGGCTGACATTCATATTATTAGACGATGTTTTTGTTTGCGTTTCCATAAGTTATACCTATAGAGATAATCCGATTGCTTTCAGCATAGACCTTAACATTATGGGAAGGTCAAGCGGATTTATCAAATTTTAGGATTGTATGCAAACGGAGTTGGGGCAGGCTCATGGATTGTCCTTTATTTCATTCAAGGACAATCCAAATGCAGAATGGATTAATGAGGGAATTTAAACAGCTATTTTTTTGGCTTGATCGTCTATCTGAGCTTGTGACTGTGCCGACTTTTGTACCTGAGTGTAGCTTTCCAGATCAAAACGACGAGTACGTTGACGGTATTCCAGTGTAAAACCTGGCCAATTATTGGTATTTTTACCCGTCGCGGTTTGGTACCAGCTGGTGCAGCCTTGCGACCACATGGTTGACTTCATACGCTCCTGAATTTCTTGATTAAACTGTACTTGAATTTCGGCTTTCAGATCGGTGAAGGATAAATTGTTTTGGATATGGGTTTGAAGCGCATCCAGAATATAGTTCACCTGACTTTCAATCATATACACAATTGAGTTATGCCCAAGATTAGTATTGGGGCCATAGAGCATGAAGAAATTAGGGAAGCCGCTTACGGTTAAACCTAAATAAGCTTCTGCGCCATCGACCCATTGGTCTTTTAATTTTTTGCCATTCAGTCCAGTAATTTGCATGGGTGCCATAAACTCAGTTGCCGCAAAACCTGTTCCATAAATAATGGCATCGACTTCGCGGTGTTTGCCATCTTTATCGACAATACCATTTTCAGTAACTTCCTGAATCGCGGTATTGATGACATCGACATTTGCACGAACCAGACTACGGTACCAATGATTGGAAATCAAAATACGTTTACAGCCAATCGGGTAGTCAGGCATCAGACGATGGCGGAAAAGTGGGTCTTTGATTTCCTCACGGATATGCCGTTGAAAAATATATTCGGCTAAAGGAATTTCATTCAGTGTGGCGGTAAAGCTCTTAAGGCGAATTTCGTTATAACTATATTGGAATACACGATCCAGACTTTGCAAAATTGGAAGTTTTTGAAATGCTTTTCGTTCCAATGTTGAATAAATACGGTCTGGTTTTGGGATGACATAAGGTGCGGAACGTTGATAGATATCTAAATGGGCTACTTGTTTTGCGATCTCTGGGACAAATTGAATCGCACTGGCACCTGTCCCAATGACTGCCACACGTTTATTATTTAAGTCGTAGTCATGCTCCCAACGTGCTGAATGAAAAGCTTTTCCTTTGAAACGATCCAAACCTTTAATTTTCGGGTACGCGGGGCGGTTGAGCTGACCCACCGCAGCAATCAGAAATTCTGCCTCAATTTTTTTCCCAGTTGAACTCTGAATCTGCCAAACACCTTGAGTGGCATCAAAATCAGCACTGGCAATCTCAGTATTAAACTGGATATGCGGATAAAGCTGATGTTTCTCGGTGCAGTGTTTTAAGTACTGATGAATTTCCTGCGATGAACCATAACGGTTTTTCCAGCCAAGATCTTGTTCAAAAGAAAATGAATATAGGTGAGAAGGAACATCACAAGCAGCACCTGGATAGGTATTGTCACGCCAGACACCACCGACATCATTGGCTTTTTCAAATAAGGTAAATTGTTCAAATCCAGCAAGTTTGAGCTGAATGGCTAGCCCTAATCCACCAAATCCAGTTCCAATAATGGCGATACGAATATTTTTATTTGAAGATAATTGTTGTTTAAACATAACGGACTCAAGTGAAAAGTATCATGTATTGCTTGCAGAATAATCGTTTCGTGCATTGATTTAGAGGATGGATCAGGACAAAATATTGTGATTAGCGGACATTGAGAAAATAGGTTTGAACTACTTATGGTCATATCAACGTAGTATCCATAGTGTTCGTCTCATGGCAGATTTTGCGGCTGAACTGGGGGTGAGTCATGCACAAATCCTCAAGGGAACAGGACTGGAGCAGCAACAGTTGCTTGATCCAAATATGTTGGTAACTGGGCAACAGGAATTACAGCTGATTCGCAATTTAGTCCAGACATTTAGCCAGAGACCTTCGCTTGGCTTGGAGGTTGGTCAGCGTTATCACTTTACCACCTTTGGTTCTCTCGGCTTAGGCTTGATCAGTAGTGCGAATATTCGTGAAGCTTTGAACTTTGCTTTGGCCTATTTTCCTTTATCTTTTGCCTTTAGTCAGTTTGTGGTATCAGAACTACCTGAGACTGATAATATTCGAATTGATATAGAGGTAGATGAGGGAATTCCTCAAATATTACGGCAATTCATTATTGAGCGAGATATTGCTGCACTGATAAGCGTCCAACATGATTTGATTCCAGAGAATCTCTGCCAAAAAGTAGTATTTGGCTTTCAGTCCTGTGGAGAACAACAGCCTTATCATGAATTGTTTGGGGTGGCGCCTGAATTTGGTGGATCGAAAAGCTTTATTATCTTAAATGCAGAAAAAATAGATCAAAAGCTGAGTATGGCAAATGAACTGATGCTACATTCAGCTGAGCAACAATGCCGAGAAATACTGGATAAGCGACAATCTCAAAAAAAATATACCGATCAAGTCCAGCACATCCTTATGAATAGCAAAGGGAAAATTCCAGCGATGGAAGAGGTTGCAGATCGTTTATATCTAAACTCCCGCACCTTACGTCGTTATTTGGTTCAAGAACAAACCACATTTATTAAAATCAGGGAGGAAGCCCGAAAAATGATGGCAAACTCCTATTTGTCTTCAACACAAACTTCAATTGAGCAAATTTCTGAATGGTTAGGCTATGCTGAACCTGCCAGTTTTATTCATGCTTATAAACGCTGGTATGGCAAAACGCCTCATGCAAGCCGACTAAAAAATAAAGTGTAGCAAATAACGATTCAGTAGCATATAAAAGATAGACAAAAGGGAATAACTGTTCATCTTGATTCCAGAGTGGGCAGGCGTCAGGAAGATAGAAAGGTAGCAGGCGATGCTTTTAGAACACGACTTAAATCCATCCGAATTTAGTCTTTTGTCAGAAATATTATGGAAACTAGGTTCAGGAAAAGGACAGGAGAGTTTACGTGAAACAGTGTTGGTAGATATTGCGACTCTATTAAGAGCCGATTTTGCTGCTTCTTATATTTGGGATGCAAAACAGCATCTATCCAAACAAGGCATTATGTGGCAAATAGATCCCAAAGCAATCCTAGAATATGACCGTATTTGGCAGCACGATGACCCAATTACGTCTCGGCTGCGGGAACGGCAACAAGCAACTTTCGTGAATGAAATCATTTCGATATCAGAACTAAAGAAAACGGATTATTACAATGAATTTTTACGACCTTATGGTCTGTATCATGGTTTAAATATCTATTTTGTTCGGGATGGGATAGATATTGGCGATTTGCGTATTTGGCGCGCCAAAGACTCGATTATGTTTAGTGAACGAGAGAAAAGAATCTTAAATCTAATTGAACCTTATATGACTCAAGCTTTGCCGATAGATTTATCGACCCAATACTTTTTAACTCCACGGGAGCAAGAAGTGGTCATATTAGTGAGTAAGGGATTGAGTGATAAGTATGTTGCCAATTTACTGGATATCAGCTTCACCACGGTGAGGACGCATTTAAAAAGTGCCATGAAAAAAATGGGTTGTCATAATCGTACTGAAATTGCTGCATTGATGCATTCTTAATGGTCTCCTCAATTTTGAGGATATCTAATAAACTGAAAGCGGTACAAATTATAAACATTATTACTTAAATGGATTTTAAGTCACAATGTTAAATATCAAAGAAAAAGTATTTTTAGATCAATGTATTCATCTTGATAAAGTAACAATCAAGGAAATTACAGCACTAGTTACTGAGCGCAAAGTTTCTTGTGAACAATTGGTAGATCACTATTTTGAAAAGATTGATGCACAGCAGTCCCTCAATGCTTTTATCAGTCTTGATTATGCTGCAGCGCGTCAACAGGCACAATTTTGGGATCAATCTATTGCAGAAGGCAAACCTTACCCTGCATTAATCGGGGTATTGCTGGCGGTAAAAGATAATATTCATGTTGCTGGTTTTAGCAATACGGCAGGAACACCTGCCTTAATCGGATTCAGACCCAAAGTAACGGCTCCAGTGATTCAAGCATTGATTGATCAAGGTGCGATTGTTGTGGGTAAAGCCCATATGCATGAATTGGCATTTGGCGTGACAGGTTATAATACCGCGATGCATATTGATGGTGTGATTGGCACTCGTAATGCGGTAAATCCTTTACATATTGCAGGCGGTTCTTCTTCGGGAAGTGCAGTCGCGGTTGCTACAGGCATGGTGCCGATTGCAATGGGGACTGATACAGGTGCATCGGTCAGACTACCTAGTGCATTGAATGGCTGTGTTGGTTTTCGTCCAACGATTGGACGCTATGCTCAAGAGAGTATTACTCCAATCTCTCATACACGTGATACCGCAGGCCCAATGGCACATTCGGTATCTGATATCATCTTGATTGATCAATTGATTACTCAACAACAAATCCCAGCTCGTATATCGATGCAACCCATGAGGCTTGGGCTATGTGCATATTTTTGGGAAAACCTGGATGAAGATGTTCAGCAACAGGCTGATCAGGCACTGCAACTTTTAAAAAATGCTGGGATTGAAATCATCAGTGTGGAAATGCCTGAGTTAGAGCAGCTGAATCATCGTATTTCTTTTCCAGTGGTGATCTACGAAGGCAAATATGACTTGATTGAATATTTAAAAAATCATGAAGTTGGAATAGATCTAGACGCTATTGTGGAGCAAATTTCAAGCCCAGATGTGCAGCAACTCTTTCAGCAAAATATTTTGCCTGAATTGATTGTGGATGACGCGGGTCAGTCTGTGGCGGTCGAAGCTTTATATCAGGATGCGATCACAACGGCTCGACCACAGTTGCTTTCACTCTATGAAAAAACCTTCAATGAATATCAACTCAATGCTTTAATTTTTCCAACCTCAGCCATTGTTGCGCCACTGGCAAATGAGCAAGTGAGTTCAATTGAAAATTTCCAAAGGCTGATTCGCAATACCGATCCGGGGAGTAATATTGGCTTACCAGGGCTGAGTTTGCCGATTGGCTGTGGCACAAAATCAAAATTACCTGTCGGATTAGAAATAGATGGTTTACTGAATACTGATCATGAGATTCTTGCGCTTGGCGAAGTACTCGAACAGATTTTTAGCAGTTTAAATCATGGCTAAAATAACCTCGGTCTCAGTACAAAGCCTGTTTCATTGAGAACGGGTTTTGTCGGTCATTTGGAATAAGCCGCGATATGTTCCTGATTGGAGAACAACACAAGATACAAATCGAAATGGCAAATCACCATGCACAAATCTAGTATTAAGCCTACTTTATAAAAACGGTTTAAATTTGTTTTATGTTTTTTAATAAATTTTTAGGTGTTTGTGTTTTAACTAGCATGTTTGCAATCAGTGGTTGTCAAAAAAACGAGCCGCATTCCAAAGAAAAAATTGAAGATGTGAGTCAATCTGGTTTAAAACTGGATGCAGCACAGATGATGACGCATTTACATGCATTTGAACAAATTGCCAAACAGCATGGTGGCAATCGTGCTGTGGGTACGCAAGGTGGTTTAGCAAGTGCAGATTATATTTTAGATCAGGCCAAGAAAGCAGGTTTTAGTACAGAGCTTCAGACTTTTGAAAATCGGGAAAAGACCAAAGGCAAGAATATTATTGTGGAGATTCCCGGAGAATCAGCACAAAGCATAATTTTGCTGGGAGCACATTATGATTCAGTCAAAATGGGACCTGGCATCAATGATAATGCTTCAGGTGTGGCCTTGTTGCTCGACTTGATGACACAATTATCGAGCCAAAAAGTAAAACCGAAACACACCATTTATCTGGTATTTTGGGATTCGGAAGAAGTAGGGATTGCAGGTTCTCAAGCTTATGTGGAGAAACTGACTGCTGAACAGTTAAAAGCCATTAAAGCCTATATCAATGTGGATATGGTCGGCACCAAAGATCCTGAAATCCTGATTGCAGATGGTGATAAATCATCTCTAGATGAAATGGAAAAAATGTTAAAAGAGCGTGGCATGCAGGAACAGGACTATAAACCACTCCTTGATGGTTTACGTAGTATTCCAAGTCATAGCGGTGATTTAGCATTAGAGAATACGCTCAAAGCATTTTTTAAAGCAAAAAATCTGGAAATTAAAGAAGATGTTGCAACCCTAACCGCAAGTGATACAGCACCGTTCTTAGATAAAGTTCCAGTGACCTCTGTGATCTTATTTAATGAGCAAATGAAAGGCGATGAGCTTGAGTTCGCACCTTGCTATCACAAAGCATGTGACACGATTGAGCAGGTCGATCCAAAGTCAATGCAACTGGCAGGTGATGCTGTGGTTCATTTATTAACATCTTTAGATCAAGACTAATATCCAACTAAGGGATCATCTATATTGGATCAACCGCTGTAGTATTAAGCATTGATAAAAATGACAAAATTGTCATTTTCAGGTCATGCTGCTGTTGGGCTACCTGTTCTATCTTATAGAGAGTTAAGAGAGAACAGGTAAATACAAATGAAAGCATTGGTTAAACTCATCCTGATCGTATCATTTGCATCAACAGCAAGTCTAAGCTACGCAGATGGTGGATTAATGTTCCTAGAGAAAAATAAGGAACGTAATACTGTTATACAAGGCAATGATGGTCAGAATCCATCAAAGTAATACAGAATTTCAATAGTAGGATCATAACGCTTAGGGATGAGCTTTATGATCCTTTATCGTATTTGGGCTGCTAAATTAGCCACCTTTATTTATGGAAAATAATCCGAAAAACGATGTTTTCACCTTCAATAAATACATCAATTGCCGCATCATGAATTTCGATAATCGATTTGGTAATGGCTAACCCTAAACCTGTACCATCTTCAGCCTTGTGTCGCGATGAGTCCAGACGATAGAAGCGGTCAAAGAAACGTGAAAGTTGTAAAGATGTGAGCGTCTGCATTTCAGCGGGCACTTTATTTTTAATCAGAATCACAGAGTTTTGAGCATCTTCACTTAACTGGATTTGCAAAACAGAATCAGCTTCGCCATATTTAATTGCATTAGAAATCAAATTATTAAAGGCTCGACGGATCATTGCAGGTTCAGCTTCAATATGTGCCTGACCTAATTGCTCTAAATGAATGTTCTTATCTGAAGCAAATGCTTCAAAATATTCAAATAGGATCTTCATTTCTTGCGCTAAATCAATATTCTTTTTACTTTTTAGCGCCAGATTATGATCCGATTTTGCTAGAAAAAGCATATCTGAAATCATTTTTGCTAAGTGTTCGTATTCTTCCAAATTTGAAAAGAGTACATCTTGATATTGCTCAATCGTTCTTGGTTTAGTTAAGGAAACTTGGGTTTGCATCATTAAATTATTGATCGGTGTTCTGATCTCATGGGCCAAATCGCTTGAGAATGCAGAAAGTTTATCTACCGAAATTTCTAAGCGATCCAGCATGTCATTGAATGCTGTAGCTAATGGTGCAAGTTCAATCGGGATATTTTTCAGATCTAGACGATTGGACAGATTATTTGCAGAAATGTTTTCTGAAAGTCTTGCCATGTTCCGAATCGGACCTAAACCTTGCCAAGTGGCTAACCAGCCTAAAAACATCAGACCAATCACACCGAGAAGACCAATAATCAGTAGTTGCTGTTTAAAAGAATGTAAGAAGTAGAAATTATCGGTGACTTCAATTGCAGCAATGATTTGCATGTTTTGATTGGTTTCGCCATAGCGAAGAACCTTATTCACCATGATGCCTTGGTAGCTTTGATTGTTGTTTTTCCAATTCATCCATTGCCCATTTTTAGTTTGAATTAATTGGCTGAGATCGGTGTGGTTATTCTTTTTATTATAAATGGTTTGACCATTGGCCAGTTTGATCTGGATCACCAGATTATCATGCCCAATCAAAGCCTCATCTAAACCGTCCTTAAAATTGCTAGGTTTCTGTTGGAATAGGTTTTCGATCAGCTGAATTTTACCTTCAATTTCTTTTTGATTTTGTTGGTAAAAATAATTAACCACATGTTGATTGACGAAGACGCCCATAATGACCAAGATCAAAATCGTGAATAGAGTGGAAATGAAACTGATTCTAAAGCCAATAGAACGAAATAATTTATTGCTCATCTTCGATCTCTAAGACATAGCCCATGCCCCGAATGTTTTTAATCAGCTTAGGGCTAAAATCTGTATCTATTTTATTTCTGAGCCTGCGAATAGCGACTTCAACCACATTGGTATCGCTATCAAAGTTAATATCCCAAACCAAAGCAGCGATCAGTGATTTTGGTAAAACTTCACCTTGTCTACGCATAAACAGTTCAAGTAAGGAAAACTCTTTAGCTGTCAGGTCAATTCGTTGCCCAGAGCGGACGACACGACGTTTAATCAAATCTAGATGCAAATCAGCGACAGAGTAAAAAGTCTGTTCCTCTTTGATCTGACCGCGTTTTAACAAGGTTTTGATTCGTGCCAATAATTCAGCGAATGCAAAGGGTTTAATCAGGAAATCATCTGCACCCAATTCTAAACCTTTAACGCGATCTTCAATTTGATCTCTGGCTGTCAGAAATAGAACGGGTAGGAAGGTATTCACTTTGCGAATTTCAGTGAGGATTTTCCAGCCATCCAGCTTCGGAAGCATGACATCTAAAATAATCAGGTCATATTGTTCTGTCACAGCATGATGCAGACCAGAAATGCCATCTTGGCTCCAATCTGTCACATAGCCTGCTTCGGTTAAACCTTTTTGGAGATAGTCTCCCGTTTTTTGTTCATCTTCAACGAGAAGTATTCGCATTTTTCAACATAGCCCCAAATCTTGTTTTGTCATTTTAGCGTCAAAGATAATCAGATATTTATAAATGACAAAATTGTAATATTGCAGTCAGCTTCCTGACTTTATTCACGTTGAAACCATTTTGACAAAACTACTTCGAAAATTTTCGCTTTATCCAATAATCTAAACTGAAATAACGACCACCACCCAATACGATTAAAGCCAATAACATGATCAGATAAGTAACAGCAAACTCAATTCCATTATTTAAAATCACAAATGAGCCACTGGATGTTAGCCAGTCATAATTACCGTAGTTTTCTAGAATTCCCCGAGCTGCTTCCAGTTTTTCAGCAGAGGCGAGTACTTGTGCATTGGCAAAGGGTGCATTGGGATCGGCTATCGCTTGCCAGCCATTTGGCAGATGTACAGTGAAAATGGCGACGAGCATGGTAATGATCAATGGAATACTAATCCACCGTGTCAAAAGACCAAGCGTTAAAAGCACAGCCCCAGCAAGTTCTGTTGATGTTGCTAACGTTGCCATGAGGTAAGGAAAGGGTAAACCCAAGCCCCAATCACTATTACCGAACCATTCCACCGTATCTTGAAAATGCATCAGTTTATTCGTGCCAGCCATCCAAAAGATTGGAACAAGATAACAACGTAAGGCAAGTGCCGCGATGCCATCCGCATGTTTGAGTGCTGAGCAGATGTTTTGATAGTACTGAGTCAGCGCATACAAAAAGTTCTTCATGATAATT
This sequence comes from Acinetobacter sp. TUM15071, assembly GCF_008980925.1. NCBI lineage: Bacteria > Pseudomonadati > Pseudomonadota > Gammaproteobacteria > Moraxellales > Moraxellaceae > Acinetobacter > Acinetobacter sp. TUM15071. The sequence goes on from NZ_BKGB01000012.1 coordinate 46,302, forward strand.
TCACACCGAATAGGATTGAATGATCATTAGTCGGGTGAGGATTCAATTTCTTACATAAATTTTTTTTATTTGCACTGTAATAAATCGAGATTTACGCCGTCTAACTTTATGTACCTTTGTACAAACCGAGCATTTACCTTAAAAGGAATAGAAAAATGAGCAAACTTAATTCGATGACTTCAGTTGCAGCGTTATTAGCACTCTCTGTTGCTGGCGTAACCCAAGTGACTGTTGCAGCAACGACAACGACGACAGAGGCCCATGCAAGCAAAGCTGCTGATGGAAAATGTGGTGAAGCGAAATGTGGCGCCAATAAAGCCAAACAACAGCAAAAATCTGCTGAAGCTAAATGCGGTGCAGCCAAGAAAGCTGCTGATGCAAAATGTGGTGCAGATAAAAAAGTGGCTGACGGCAAGTGCGGGGCCAAATAATCCCTTCAATCATGGGTGATGTCGGTCTAAAGCTTAGGTCGGCATCATTCTAATCATAGGAGTTTCACCATGGCTGAATTGGCTGGTGTAGGTCTGGGTTTAAGACGTGAGTTTATTGATGCGTTTTTAAATGCAGATACTCATCCAGATTTTATTGAAGTTGCTCCTGAAAACTGGATGGGCTTTGGTGGTCGGCACGCCAAGCTGCTTGGACAATGTGTTGAGAAAGCACCTTTAATTTGTCATGGATTATCTTTATCCATTGGTGGACCTCATCCACTCAATATTGAATTTATCCAGCAGGTTAAAAATTTTCTACAAAGCTATCAGGTGCAGATTTACTCAGAACATTTAAGTTATACCCATGATGGCGGCTATTTATATGATTTATTACCAATCCCGATGACAGAAGCTGCTGTTGATTATGTGGCGGAGCGTATTTTGCGGGTACAGGATATTTTAGGGCAGAGGTTGGTGATTGAAAATGTCTCTACCTATTTAATGCCCAATGCAGAAATGCGTGAAGCAGAATTTGTACGTGAAGTGCTGCTCAAAGCAGACTGTGAATTGCTGCTTGATGTAAATAATGTCTATGTAAATAGTATTAATCATGGCAGTGATGCATATGGTTTTATTGATGCGATGCTCAAAGATCGGATTCGTTACTTACATGTGGCAGGTCATGAACAAGTTGAAAAAAATCTATTGATCGATACACATGGCGCAGCAATCAGTGATCCTGTTTGGCAACTCCTTCAATATACCTATCAAGTTTGTGGGATTAAGCCGACTTTACTGGAACGTGACTTTAATATTCCATCTTGGCAACAGTTACAAAATGAATTGACCAGTATTAAAAAAATGCAACAGGAGGGTCGTGATGAAAGCAAGACAAATATCCTTTCATACCACGCAGCGACAGTTCTGTGACTGGATTCGTGATCCTGAATTAGAGCTACCACAAAACTTTGCAGCGCACCGTATGCAGGTCTATCGTGATTTGTTGTTTAATAATGTCTGTTCATTTATCAACTTGGTCTTTCCTGTAGCGCGTAGCATCTTACCTGAACAGCAGTGGCAGCAATTATTGGCAGAATTTTTTCAAAAATCACAGTGTCAGTCGCCGTTATATAACGATATCTCGCTGCAATTTCGGGAACATCTCACGGAACAACAACATCCACTATTGCAGCAATATCCTTGGTTGGCAGAGCTATTGCAGTATGAATGGTTAGAACTTTATTTGGACACAGTCGAAATAGAAAGTCCTACTCCGACAGAAGATAAAAATTGGCAATTGATCACCCAAGTTTGGATATTGGCCTATCAATATCCCGTTTATAACTGGACAACGACAATGAGGCTTGAACAGGTAGAACCTGCGCCAAGTGCTATTATGGTATGGCGAGATGATCTAGATCAGGTCTGTGTTGAACCTTTGTCACCTTTATTCGCCATGTTGCTTGAACAACTGAACCAAGCGAAGTTAACCGAGTCAGATCTTTATCAACTGATCAAGACTGTGCTTCCTGAGTTTTATGAACAGGAAATTCAACAACAAATCTATGCGTTAAAAGCGTTATTAACTCGGTTAAGATTAATTCATATTCCTCATAATAATGATGAGATACAGGGATGAGTTCAGCTTCAGCAAAAAATCACGATGATCTATTCAATCAATTGCACAATCCTGCTTTTTTGCAAGATTTAAGACAACAGATGCTGAAATTTGCAATTTTACAACTGTCTTCAATACAGCAAGCTGAAGATGTGGTTCAGGAAGCACTGACCAGCGCGTTTCAACATCTGGACTCATTTAGCGGACGGGCGGCTTTTAAAACCTGGGTGTTTGCAATTTTAAAAAATAAGATTATTGATTTGATTCGGCAGAAATCTCGTTTAGTCAGCATGAGTGAATTGTTTAAGGATGAAGAAAGTGAGCTGAGTATAGATGAGCTATTTGATGCTTCTGGACATTGGCATAAATATGAAGCACCACAAGCATGGCAAAGCCCTGAAGAAATGATGGAGCAGCAAGATTTCTGGATTATTTTTGATGCTTGTCTTAATCATTTACCTGCCAAATATGCACAGGTATTTATGCTACGTGAGGTGATCGAGCTGAGTTCCAATGAAATTTGTGAGAAGCTGGAACTGACGGTTTCACATTTTAATGTACTAATGTATCGCAGCCGCACCCGACTACGTGAATGCTTAGAAAATAAATGGTTATTGCAGGAGGATTGCTCATGTTGACATGCCGCCAAGCCACCCAATTATTATCCGAGAAACAGGATAGAGCATTGCTGTTACGAGAGCAGAGTAATCTGCAATTGCACTTATTTGCTTGTCGTTCTTGCCGTCGTTATGGCAAACACATGAAAACTTTAAGTGTGTTATCAAAACAATTTAAAAATGTTGATCATTAAGCTTTTAAACTACTCAGTTTAGGCTATATTAATATGCTCTAGGGGATATAAGATATTAATTTCTAAAATAATATTTTTTAAGTTTTTTGCACAAAGATAAAGAATAAGCGCTAGGCCTGAATGCTATGGGCTTCACATAAATTTCATATCGAATTGACTAAGATTATAAGCATAAGAAGAGATGGGTTAGGAACAATCAATGTTAAAGTTTTTTCTGGGATGGATAGACAGTTGGTCAATTACACATTCTTCTGAATTAACAGAATTCGAAGCGTCTAAAACCAGCAAAGATACTCAGATCCAATGGTTGCGAATTATTCCGTTTATTTTATTGCATATTGCTTGCTTAGCTGTGTTTTGGGTGGGCGTTTCATGGTTCGCTGTCTGGTTTATGATTCTCTTCTATATGATTCGAATGTTTGCAATTACAGCATTCTTTCATCGTTATTTATCACATAAAACATTTCAAACATCACGCTTAGTACAGTTTATTTTCCTTCTGATTGGAACCATGAGTGCGCAACGCGGTCCATTATGGTGGACGGCGCATCATCGTTATCACCATCGTTTCACCGACACTGAACATGACCCACATTCATCGACACATGGGTTTTGGTATAGCCATGTTGGATGGTTCTTGAATCAGCAGAACTTTTCCACTCGCAAAGAAATTATTAAAGATTGGCTAAAATTCCCTGAGATTGTTTGGTTAGACCGTTTTAGTTTTGTCATTGTTTTAATAACCGCTTCTGCGATTTATTTGTTGGGCGACTGGCTCGCAGTTGCTTATCCCAATTTAGGTACATCGGGACCGCAATTGCTGGTTTGGGGTTTTGTGGTTTCAACGGTGTTATTGATCCATGCGACTTTATGTATTAATTCGCTCGCTCATCTTTATGGACGTAGGGATTTTGATACCAAGGACAATAGTCGTAATAATCTGTTTTTGTCGATCATCACTTTAGGTGAAGGTTGGCATAACAACCATCATTATTATGCAGGGAGTACACGGCAAGGTTTTTTCTGGTGGCAAATTGATGTCACTTATTATGTTCTGAAAGCGATGTCTTTTTGTGGACTCATATGGGCAATCAAGCCTGTGCCTCAACGGATATATGATGCGCATAAAATCCATCTAGACAGTTTGAAAAATAAGATAGAAAAGAACAGTGACGGGGGTGTTTTATGAAAATTGCAATCGTCGGCTCTGGGATATCTGGATTATATGCGGCTTGGAAGTTATCAAAACAGCATCAAGTTACCATCTTTGAAAAAGAAAACTATTTTGGTGGACATACCGATACACATGAGTTTCGGATTGATCAAAAAAAAGTTGCCATAGACAGTGGTTTTATTGTTTTTAACGCACATAACTATCCATTATTTAGTGCGATGCTTGCCGAGCTTGGAGTCAAAGCACAGAACAGCGACATGAGTTTTTCAGTCAATAATCAGGTGACGGGGCTACAATATAATCCTTCAAAAAAATGGTCGTTATTAACGAGACCACAAAATTTTCTAAATAAAAACTTTCGCTTAATGTTATCGGATTTAGTTCGCTTTTATCGAGAAAATAAAGAGATTGCTGTTGATGAACTTGATACAAATTTAAGCATTGAAGAATATCTCAATAAACATGGTTATTCACAAGTCTTTAGAGATGAGCACTTATATCCAATGTGCGGAGCACTCTGGTCAAGCCCTGTGGAGCAGATTGGCAAGATTCCGTATAAGTTTGTCGTTAGTTTTTTTCAGCATCACCGGATGTTGCAATTAAAAGATCGCCCACAATGGCAAACGGTCAAAGGCGGATCAGCATCTTATATCTACGCGATTCAGCGTGAATGCCCAACGCTGATTTGGAAGAAAACTGAAGTACAACATGTAATAAGAAGTAAAAATCATATTTCAATTATAACGGCTCATGGGCAAGAGCAATTTGATTGGGTGATTTTTGCCAGTCATGCCGATGATACTTTAAAGTTGCTTAAAGAGCCTTCCGAGAAAGAGCATGACATATTAGGGTGCTTTGCTTATCAAGATAACGTGATGGTCGTCCATGCTGATAGATCAATCATGCCAAAATCCCAATCGCAGTGGGCCAGTTGGCACGTACATGTTACAGCTCAAAAAGAAGCTTCGGCGGATAGCGTTCATTACGGGTTTAGCTACTGGATGAACAGTTTGCAGAATCTGGACTGTAAGACGCAGGTTTTTTCTACGCTCAATCCAAATATGCCAATCGCCAAAGATCATATTTTTGTTGAACGACATTATCGGCATCCTGTGTTCAATCAAACTGCGATTGCAGCACAATCTCGTTGGCATGAGATAAACGGCTACAAGCGCAGTTCATTTTGCGGTGCTTACTGGGGATGGGGATTTCATGAAGATGGTGCGAGAAGCGCTGACCGCGTCGTGAACCATCTGATGTCAATTGCTGATGAAGATATGGGGGGACTCGATGTTAGAAGCTCAACTTGCAATTGCGAAAGCTAAAATCAGGCATCGCCGTTTTAGTCCCAAACCTCATCAGTTTGAGGCGACATTGAGCTATTTATATTTTGATCCAGATCGAATAGCGGAAAACCTCAAACAATCAAGGTTATGCTCTACAAACCATTGGAATATTCTCAATATATCCGATCAGGATTTCCTTAAAGGCTATAGCGGTAATTTGCGAGAGAAAATAACAAAAATTTTATTGCAGCAAGCAGACACGATTTTGACCCCACAATCAGAAATCCGTGTGTTGGCTTTACCACGAAGCTTGGGTTTTAGTTTTAATTCGGTTGTGTTCTATTTCATTTTAAATCGTCAAAAACAGCCTGTCTTCATACTGAGCGAGATAACCAATACACCTTGGAATGAACACAAGGTTTACGTACATGATTGCCAGCAGAAGTTGAAAAATCATAGTCCTTATGACAGTTATGAGTTTGATTTCGAGAAAAGTTTTCATGTCTCGCCATTTATGCCAATGGATATTCAATACAAATGGAAATTTAACTTCTCTAATACTCAAAATGTGATTCATATGCAGCTTTATCAAAATCAGCAATTCATTTTTGATGCAACGATGCGGTTTGGATTAGCGCACATCACACTTCCTTCACAGCTTAGTCGTTATGCTATTCAACATATATTTGAACCTTTCAAAATGTTAGCTTCAATTTATGTACAAGCATTTCAACTATGGCTTAAAAAAGTTCCATTTTATCGACATCCCAAAAAGAATAAGGATTTAGAACGAGATGATAAAAACGCTAATTTTTGGTGAACAAGACACACTTCCATTGGTTTTACGCGGCTTGCTGAAACTTCGACATGGACAAATTCACTTTCGTGGTGAATGGAATGGAACTGTCGGTGAAGTTTCTGATCTGGAAGTAACTGTAGATATTCATCACAAAGATCTAATTGATCTAATTTTTAAGAATGGTGTGCTTGGTGCCGCGGAGGGCTATATTCGTGGCTATTGGAGTAGTGAAAATCTGGTTGAATTGATTCAAATATTGGCAAGAAATCGCGACGTTTTGGATAAGATCAATCAAAACCTTATATCTCAAGCCAGCCAATTGTTATTAAAAGCATGGTATAGATCCCGCAAAAATTCGTTGGCAGGCAGCCGTAAAAATATTGCGGAGCACTATGATTTAAGTAATGAATTTTTCAAATTATTTCTTGATTCTTCCATGATGTACTCTAGTGCAGTGTACAAGCACAAGGAGATGACGCTAGAGCAAGCTTCTGATTATAAAAAAGAGTTGATCTGTCAGAAGTTACAACTTAAACCCATGGATCATCTGGTTGAAATCGGTAGTGGCTGGGGAGGTTTTGCTATCTATGCCGCTCAGCATTACGGCTGTAAAGTAACCACGATTACCATCTCACAAGCGCAATATAATGAAGCAATCCAAAGAGTTGCCAATGCTGGTCTAAGCCATCGAGTTAATGTCCAACTTAAGGATTATCGGCTACTAGAGGGGAAATTTGATAAGTTAGTTTCGATCGAAATGATTGAAGCTGTTGGTGAGCAATATTTATCTAATTACTTTAATCAATGTAGGTCTTTATTAAAACCAAATGGCCTAGGTCTGATTCAAGCCATTACGATTGAAGATGCACGATATAAAAAAGCACTGCATAGCGTAGATTATATTAAGCGCTATATTTTTCCCGGGAGTTTTATCCCATCTATCAGTGTGTTAACACAAGCGGCTTCAGAGCAGAAGTTACGCTTGAAACATCTGGAGGATATTGGCCAAAGTTATGCTGAAACCATTCATCAATGGCGGGAACGTTTTTTAAATGCCGAAGCACAAGTTCTTGCTTTAGGTTTTGATGAAAACTTTATTCGAATGTGGGACTTTTATTTGTGTTATTGCGAGGGCGGCTTTAAAGAAGGGGTCATTAGCGATGCACAGCTTTTATTTGAAGCAAGCCCTTATTAATTATCCACTGATTTAACGTATCAAGGAGACAGTGATGTTGTGGCAATTGTTTTTACTTGATGCTGTGTTAATGACAGGTTGTTGGTTATGGGCAACATACAATCACCGTGCTGGCATTGTTGATGTTGTTTGGAGTTTTTGCATTGCGCTGAATATTCTGCTGACTGCATGGTTAGTGGATGATGCTTTGATTCATGTCAGGTTGTTTATTGGCATATTCAGTTCAATCTGGTTTATGCGTTTAAGTTGGCATTTATGGCGTCGGTATCAAGCGGAATCAGTGGAAGATCGCCGATATGCCAATATGCGTCGTGCGATGGGGAAATATCAACATATTGGTTTTTATTCCTTTTTTATGTTTCAAGCAGGTTTGGCAATCTTATTTACCATCCCGATGTGGACTTTGCTTCATGTGCCGAGTTCTGTCTGGAGTCCACAAACCCATGTTTTTTTGATCATTGCGGGAATTGTTATGCTGATTGCATTTCTAGGTGAAGTGGTCGCAGATCAGCAATTGTTTCATTTCAAGCAACAAAAACAAAATGATGGCAAAACCATGGATCAAGGTCTGTGGCGTTATTCGCGGCATCCCAATTATTTTTTTGAATGGATACACTGGTTTGCATATCCAATAATAGGACTTGCAGCAGGGTTATACAGTCTATGGATATATCCAGTCTTGATGTGGCTATTTTTGTATTACATCACTGGTATTCCATTCAGTGAGCAACAAGCATTTAAAAATCGGGGTCAAAATTATCTCGATTATAAAAAACGAACTTCTATGTTTATTCCGTGGAAACCCAAAGAGTAGGTACGCACATGGACTTTATTATTAATCAATCATTAAAACTTGTTGAAAGTGGTTTAGTACCTGATCAGGCGATTCGTGCGGCAATTCGTGCGCTTAGCAAGAAGCGTTTGATTCAAGAGGGCCGCTATGACCCAGAACAAGGCGCTCAACGTTATATGGATGTGCTGAACATGTTGAAGCATAGCCAGATCGCAATTGAAACCAATAAAGCCAATGAGCAACACTATGAATTGCCCACGGCTTTTTTTGAGGCGGTTTTAGGCAAGCGGCTCAAATATAGCGCTTGTTTCTTTCCACATGATCGAACTGGATTAGATGAAGCTGAAGAGTTTGCATTGCAGATTTATAGCGATCGTGCCCAGTTAAACGATGGGCAACACATTTTGGAATTAGGGTGTGGTTGGGGTTCATTTACGCTGTGGATGGCAGAGCGTTATCCAAACGCAAAAATCACGGCTGTTTCCAACTCAGCGACCCAACGTCAGCATATTCTGTCCAAAGCTGAAGCAGCTGGTTTGACCAATATTGAAGTCATTACCTGTGATGTGAATATTCTTGAATTAGAGCAAAACGCGTTTGATCGTGTTGTTTCAGTTGAGATGTTTGAACACGTACGGAATTACCAAAAGCTTTTTGAAAAAATTCAATCATGGCTCAAAGCGAATGGACTGTTATGGTGTCATATTTTTTGTCATCGATTTTTACACTATCCTTTCGAAATCAAAAGTGAATATGACTGGATGTCGCGATACTTTTTTACAGGTGGATTGATGCCTGCAAGTTCGACATTTTTACACTTTCAACAGCATCTGGAATTGTCGCAACATTGGCAGTGGTCAGGTACGCATTATGAAAAAACGGCAAATGCATGGCTGGAAAACATGGATCGTAATGCTGAACAATTAAAACCAGTTTTTGAAAAGGTGTACGGGCAAGATGCGGCGGCATGGTGGCAACGTTGGCGTATCTTTTTTATGGCTTGTGCTGAATTGTTTGGATTTGAGCAGGGGCAAGAATGGATCATTGGTCACTTCCTGTTCAAAAAGAAAGCCGTATAATTAAAACAAGCAGTTATGAAAATAGGCTAAATTATGTTCAAAACCCATAAAAGCGATACCAATAACCGTCCACTGAGTCGGATGTTTAATCGTTATTATTGGTTGCAAATTGGACTAATCGCGCTTTCAATTATTATTGGGATTGCGTGCAGTGCCTGGGTGATCAAAGGCTCATTGCTTAAAACTGCACTTGAACAAGAAATGGAGCATTACTGGATGCGTGTTGATCGTAATCCAAATGCTGATTTACCCGATACTAAAAACTTATATGGCTACCGTTGGAAAAGTGAAAAACCACCTTTAGCATTTCAAAATCAATCGCTAAAACCAGGTGTTCACCGAATCTTTGTCGACGGCAAAGATCGTATGACCGTTTATGGTGAAAAAAATGGGCAGCATGTGCTACTGGTTTTTGGTGAAAGCAATGTCAATAAAATCGTTTGGATGTTTGGTTTAGCACCGTTAATGTTCAGTCTGATTGTGCTGTATAGCATCTTATGGTGGTCAAATCGGCGGGCCAAACGTTATTTTTCGCCAATTACCCGTTTAGCAAATGCCTTAGAACATATTGATTGGGCACATCAGTATAAGGAGGCATCTCCATTCCAAGGAATCGGTACCAATGGCAATATGGAAGCTGAATATTTAAAACAAGCATTAGAAAAATACCATCAAGTATTGAGTGAGTTTATTAACCGAGAGCGCGAATTTACAGGCGATGTCAGTCATGAATTACGGACACCATTGACGATTTTAAAAGGGAATGTGCAGCTGTGTCAGGTCAGATACGGTGAAGATAAATCACTGCATCGTATTTCGAATACCATTGATGATATGCAATTACTGGTTGAAACTTTGCTGGCAATTGCACGTAATACAACCAATACATTGATTGCAGAGCATGTGAAGTTGTCCAATATCATCAGCGATTTAGTCAGAGATCTGGAACCTGTCAGTCAAGGCAAGGGCGTGCAGATTTTTGTACAAGATGATGCTGAGGAATCAGCCCGATGGATTTATCCTTCAATGACTAAAATGGTGTTGAGCAATATTTTACGCAATGCACTGAATTATTCTCAAGGTTCTAATATTCATATCATTCAACGCAAAAATAGTATTCTAATTGCCGATAATGGGATTGGTATTGCAATGCCAAATGATTGTAAGGTTCAGGAGTTAAATAGTTCACAACTTCAACTTACCGCCAAAGGTCACGGCATTGGTTTACAGTTGGTTAAGAAATTATGTACCCAGTTGGGCTGGCGAGTTGAGTTGTTCGACCGACAATATTATTTAAATACACATCCTCATCTGCAATTGGAAAATACAACAGGCTTAATCGTCGTCGTATATATAAATTAATGCGCTGTCATATCCAAAGCAACTTTTAGACCTACACCAGATATGGTATGGATCAATTTTTCCTGAAAAGGTTTATCGATCATCTTTCTTAAATTGTAGATATGGCTACGTAATGCATCGCTTTCAGGTTCTTCATCGCCCCACAGCTCGATAATAATTTCTTGTTTGGTAATCACTTTGGGAGAGTTTCGCATCAAAATTTTTAATAATTTGAATTGAATACGAGGGAGTTCAATTGATTGACCTGCGCGTGTTATGGTTTGAGTCGCACTGTCTAGAATCAGATCGTGAATTTGAATTTTACTGCTTGATACTTCACCAAGAGATCGCTTAATCAGTGCACGCACACGCATGACCAGTTCATTAAAATCAAAAGGTTTTACGAGGTAGTCATCTGTTCCTGCGCTAAAACCTTTTAATTTGTCATCGAGTGTATCTCTGGCGGTTAACATCAAAATAGGAATATCTTTGCCTTGATCAATTCGGAGCCATTCACATAAGTCATACCCTGAGCCGTCAGGTAAATTGATATCCAGCAAAAGTAAATGATACGGATGTGTTTTTAAAAAGTTACGGGCGGCATCGAGGTTACGTGCATGATCCACCACGAAGCCATGTTGTTCTAGAAATTCACAAACTGTGGCGGCAAGCTCATAATGATCTTCCACCATAAGAATAAATTGATTGTTCATAATAATTAGATCAAGTTATTGATTTAGTAATTGTTGCTTTAATTTAGCATTAAAAGGTGAGCTTCCAAACCATATTTTGAAATATTGATTCGCTTGTGGGTCTGTGATCGAACCTAACAATTTCTGATTAAGAGAGAGCTTTAATTGTTGGTTCATTTGATTATAGGCTAAAGAATATAAATCACCTTTTTTTACAGATTTGTACAGTTCAGTAATTTGGTTTAATACAGAGTCGTTAGCAAAATTGCTAATATTTTTTTTAAGATAATAGTTGGCTGCTTTTTTGAATGCCCATTCTGGAATATTTTGGTCGTAAGAAAAATCTAATTGAATATTTTGACGTTCCCAATTCTGATGGCAATTGTCCGCATAGTAGCTGACAGTGCCTACTGTTTTTGCAGTAACGACTAAAGGTGCTGTTTTACATTTCTGCATATTTGCATAGGCTGGATTAGAATTTAATATCAGTAATAAAAAAATACATCCCAATTGCATAAAATAATTATTCATTTTTTTCACCTAGATGCTAATGTTTAGTCAGTCTGTTTTATTTCTATATACAGAGTCATATTTAATAAGTGTAGAAGTTCAGACCACGTTCAATCCTTTGAATTTCATAGCTTGCATAGCCTAAATTGGTTTGAGTACGGTCTAAAATTGCATAGAGGAAAACACTATGGTTGGTTTCTAGTGGCGTAATAATGTGGTATTGATGATCCGTACTCATGAGCACACTTTCTAGAAAATCATGAGGACTAATTTCATCCATTAACTTTTTCTGGTAGTTGAATAGATTCACACCTTCAGACACCACGAAATCAAAATTAAAAAACTCTTCACCTATAGTTTCTAAAATAGAACCATCAAAAGCATCGACTAAGGCCAAGATAATTAAACCTTCAATCTTATTTAATTGTTCTAATAACGAAATATTGTTCATAGTTTATTCTGCACTTATTTGCGTAAATCTTAGACTATTTCTTAAAGGGGAGAAGCAAAGAATAGCCTGCTCCGATATATGGAACAGAGCGATATAAACCATTCGCTGGGTCCCAATAGTCTTGTTGAAATATGATGAGATGTTCAGCATTCACTTTGATTTGGCTAATGCCATAGGAAGACATTGTTTTTATTCGACCAAACATTTTAAAATCATAGGTCATTTGCCAATGAATATAAGCAGAGTCATTTTTATGGGTTGCACTAATTAATTTTACCGATACCTTACTGACATGTTTATTCATTCCCTCAAAATGCTTCATCAGCTCTTTTTTAGTTGAGAATTGAGAGAGTGTGTCATTTATGTATAAATTATCAGCATAGAGTTGGCTTGCATTTTTTACAAAATTTACTGTGCCCATACTATTAAATGCGGAAACAAAATCCTGACCAATCATTTGAGCTTGTGCATCACTTAAGGGGATTCCACGGATTTGTTGATTTGCTTTCTCATAATCAGCGGTATAACTCGATATGCTTTTACAAGCAACTAAGGAGAGTAAGCTCAGTGTTGAGATAGCCAGTGTTTTTATAACATTCATATTGATGATCTCACTCCTTTTAAAATTATAATAAAATTTGGAATGTGAACCAGATGTGAAATCACGCATTGATCTGGTATGAATAGCTTTTTTATTTTTCAAACAATAAAAAAGGAAATCATTAGATTTCCTTTTTTCAGTATCAATTTAAGAGCCTTATAGTTTGGCTTGACGTTGTGCAATGTATTTTTCGTTAAAGAAGCCACCAAATGGAATAAAGGCAAGCACAAATAATCGAAACAATTCTACGCCAGACCAAAGTGAAGCAGTACGGACTAAGTTCCAAAGATAGAATAAAAATGCCAGACCATGAATCGGCCCCATGATCTTTGTCGCTATCGGTAAATCAAATGCGTACTTGAGTGGAATCGCCACGAGGAATAGCAACAATAAAGTGACGGCTTCAAGCACAGAAGCAAACCGCATCTGTTGCAACTTCTTTGTCATTGCGCTCATAAAATAGCTCCAGGAGATTGATAAAAGAATAAAAATTAACGAAGCATATCATCTTTAAGAGCCAGCGCATTGATATTGTTGGTAACGATTCTTATTTGATGATATCGATAAAAGGGAGATCATATGGCAGCAAAAGAAAAGAATTTGCTACATATTCATGGCATGACCATGAGAGGCAAGAATCATTGCTGATTAAAATCAAGTTCGGTAAAAATATAATATATTGATATTTAATTAAATAATATGTTTTTCCCATTCAACTGCTTAGTCATTTTACTTACTAAGCAGTCGTGAATGTAAAGTTTATGCAACTTGTTGCATAAAAACTTTTATCTAGATATGATGAAGTGAATTTTAAAAAAGTGAAATGCTTCTTATTTCTAAAAAAGGCTTTATCTATTTGAAATAATGAGTATCTAAAGGATAAAATTAATGTCAAAAATTCCAGAATTAATGAAAAACCTGAGACTCCCTGTAATTGGTTCACCGTTATTTATTATTAGCACGCCCAAGTTGGTGCTGGCTCAATGTAAAGCAGGTGTCATTGGTTCGATGCCAGCATTGAATGCACGACCTGCCGAAAAGCTTGAAGAATGGTTAAAAGAGATTACCGAAGGTATCGCTGAACATAATGCCTTACACCCAGACCGACCGGCGGCACCTTTTGCAATCAACCAGATCGTGCATAAAAGCAATAATCGTCTGGAACATGACATGGAACTAATCGTCAAATACAAAGTACCGATTGTGATCACATCTCTAGGTGCACGGACAGAGATCAATGATGCGACACATAGTTATGGTGGTGTCGTTTTGCATGATGTCATCAATAATACCTTTGCCAAGAAAGCGATTGACAAAGGGGCAGATGGTTTGATTGCAGTGGCTGCAGGTGCTGGTGGTCATGCAGGCGTCAAAAGTCCATTTCCATTAATTCAGGAAATTCGTGAATGGTTTGATGGACCTTTGGCTTTGTCGGGTGCAATTTCTACTGGTGATGCAGTTCTTGCGGCACAGGCGATGGGAGCAGACTTTGCTTATATTGGTTCTGCATTTATTGCCACACATGAAGCCAATGCCGAGGATGCTTATAAGCAGGCGATTGTCGATCATAATTCAGATGAAATTGTCTATTCCAATCTATTTACAGGTGTACATGGTAACTATCTGGCACCAAGTATTCGTGCAGCGGGGCTTGATCCATCCAATTTACCCGAAGGTAATCTGAAAGATATGGATTTCAGTACACCGAATGAAGATGGTACACAGCATAAGGTCAAACCATGGCGTGACATCTGGGGATGTGGTCAAGGTTTAAATGCAATCAAAGCCACTACTTCAGTCGAAGAACTCGTGAGCCGACTTGAAAAAGAGTATCTCGCAGCAAGAAAACGTCTCATGCTTTAAGGTTTAAAATCAGGCCTTAATTTCTAAGGCCTGATGAGTTTTATGATGCTGTTTTTAACAATGAGTATTCACTTATTGAAACGTTTCCCTCAGAAAGTCGAGTTAAAAACAGAAGATTTTAAACCTGCTCAAAAGTAAGCCCAGCATGTTTTGTTAAACGTTGAATAAATCGATCATCAAACATGGTCGCAGGTGTCCAAAAGCCACCTTGAGCAGTCGATTTTTTGCCATCTTTGGCATGGTCAATGGCAAGACTCAGCGCTGCTTGTCCCAACATCTTTCCTGTAGAACCATAACCAGGATCACGATCACCAGTCACTTTGACTTTTAGACTTTGTCCTGCATCGGTTTTACCCACAAAACGTAAGTCAAATCGTCCTGCCAATTGTTGCTCTGGCGTAGGGCCTTCTCCCGGCTTTGGTAATAGGTAACGTTCCATCACTTGGCTAATCGGTTTACTGACCGCAGCGAGCATAAATGCCCCCAGACCAGAGACCACAGCTAAGGCTTTTAAACGTCCTTTGAACCCTTCACCTGTCAAAATCGCTTCGTTGTAGCGAAAGTTGTTGCCATAGGCATTACCCGATAAAGCATTAGAACGCTGTACCACACGTTCATTTACAGCAGCCATGACAAAAGGCGCAATCCATGCATTAAAATCAGGGTCGAATTTGGCGCTTTTGATATAAATCTGTCTTTGGGTATTGCCATGACCTGCGGGGCAGAGAATATATGGATTAAGTAGATCTTTACGCAATGCAGGATCAGCCGCAGCTTCTTGAATCACATTGATCAAACTCGCGACTGTACCGCCAGATGCACCACCTTTTAAGGTTTTAACCCGCATGGAAACTTGAGTGGCAGGTGCATTAAACTGCTGTTGGGCTTGTTGTTGCAGGTAATAAACGCCCATATCGGATGGAACTGAATCAAATCCACAGCAATGCACAATACGCGCACCTGATTGCTGTGCTTGCGCTTCATACTTGGTGATCATGTGTTTAATCCACTGGGTTTCTCCAGTTAGATCACAATAATCTGTTCCGTTATTCACACAGGCTTGAATTAGCGGTTCACCATACAAAGCATATGGACCAACCGTTGAGACGACCACACGTGTTTGTGTACAGAGCGCATCGAGTTCGGTTTGATTATTGGCATCGGCAACCAAGATCGGAACAGCCTGTCCAGCAGGGCCAAGCACATCTTTGACTTGTTGTAATTTCTGCTGGGAACGTCCAGCAATTGCCCAGCGGATCTGTTCTTTTTGAGTGGCAAAATATTTGGCCAAATACTGGGTTAGAATCTGGCCGACGAAGCTAGTCGCACCAAAGACCACAAGATCATAATTTAATTTTGTCATTACTTGTTTTTCCTTAACGATTTGATGAGTTGAATATTAAAGTGCTTTGGGCAAATGGAGAATAACTTGTGTGTCTTGAACCACGTCTAAAAGAAGAATCTTCGACGCACCAAGTTCATTTAATAATTGACTTAAAGGACCACCATGACGGACTAATTTGACTTTTCTAGGCAGAAGTTTTTGTCCAAAAGATAAGAGATTAGATTGAACCAAGGTTTGCTGCCATTTGCCATCCACCAGATGTAACATCATCGCTTGACTCATACGTGATTCAGATTTTACCTGCTTTAAGTGAGGTGTTGGTGCAATCAGGCTTAAATCGATTTTGCCCGTTGTATCCTTTAGGCTCGCATTCACGTCTTTGGAGCTGATATCGACCTTAATTTCAGTGAGCCATTTAGGAAGTTGGTAACCATAAACACCACGGACCCTCGCAATTTCTGTATCTACAGGTAGTGCTAAAACATGTGCGTAAAAATGGCGTTGACGAATCGAGTTGATGAGCTCTAAAGCATGAGAACCATGTGCATTAGGCTTACGGACCACAATTGTGACAGAGACTTCATTATATGGATCATTATCACAAACCGAGTATGTAAAGAAGGTAAGGGCGACCAGCCCATAGCCAGGAAAGGCCTGTAAAGGTTCTAAAGGCGCGGGTAATTTTTTCTTGAGCTGTTTAAGTGGGGCTAACATCAGCACTTGTACATTGCCACTACGATAATAAAAATTGGGTGCCCAAACAGGACCAACTCTCGATTCAACCCATTGTTTAGGCGTTTTACGGAAAAAATCAATATTGCCAGCGGCAGGATCCTGTGCAACTTGATCTAAATCGGGATTCATTCTAAACCGATCATAATATCCATCTTTGAGAACATTGACTTTATGTTGTCCAAACTCAACTTCAGTAAACTGTTTATTGCTTTGCATATTCGTAAACCTTTGATTGACCAAGTCATTCAAAATGCCTGCCAATGACAAGAACATTTCTTATATCTGAGTTCACTATAAGATTAAAGTGAACTTTAATGTCAAGCAGCAAAATTTGATATTTGATAAGTACAAAGCTGGTTCGTTGAAACAATGTAAAGAAAATAAGTGCTGAAAACATTTAACTTTGTGAAAAAAATCATTGATCTCAATGAGTAAGTCTATTGATCATTCGTTTATTTTTAATCATTAAATTACATTTTTATTATCAGAATAGGACTAAAAGCATTGACCTTAAAGCGAACTTTAATCTTAGTATAGAAGCACTATCCACACGGATGGTACTTAAAAAATGTAGTTATAAGTGAATTAATTAGAACATAGATCATGAATCGACAGTGTAAATCTTACACAGGAGAAACAAAGATGGCATTCGTTACGACAAAAGATGGTGTAGATATTTTTTATAAAGATTGGGGACCTCGCGATGCACAGGTCTTATTTTTTCATCATGGTTGGCCACTCAGCTCAGATGATTGGGATGCCCAACTATTATTCTTTTTAAATGAAGGTTTCCGTGTTGTCGCATATGACCGTCGCGGGCATGGTCGTTCCAGTCAAGTCTGGGATGGGCACGATATGGACCATTATGCAGATGATGTTGCAGCCGTGGTACAGCATCTTGGGATTAAAAACGCGATTCATATCGGCCATTCAACAGGTGGTGGTGAGGTGGCTCACTATATCGCACGTCATGGCGAAGCGAATGTTGCCAAGGCTGTTTTAGTGAGTGCGGTGCCACCTATTATGGTCAAAACAGCGAATAATCCTGATGGTCTGCCTAAAGAAGTGTTTGATGGCTTGCAAAATCAGTTATTTAAAAACCGCTCGCAATTTTACTATGATTTACCAGCGGGGCCTTTCTATGGTTTTAACCGTCCAGATGCAAATCCGTCTGAACCTGTGATCTGGAATTGGTGGCGTCAGGGCATGATGGGTGGCGCAAAAGCACATTATGATGGCATTGTGGCTTTTTCTCAGACCGATTTTACTGAAGACTTGAAAAAAATTTCAGTCCCTGTACTTGTTATGCATGGTGACGATGATCAGGTGGTACCGTATGAAAATTCTGGGGCACTATCTGCCAAATTAGTACAAAACGGGACTTTAAAAACCTATAAAGGTTTTTCTCATGGCATGTTAACCGTAAATGCAGATGTCATTAATCCAGACCTATTGGCATTTATTCGCTCATAAGCTGTATTGATTTGATTAAAAATCCTATTCAAGAATAGAGGCATATTTGCCTCTATTTTTTATTTAAGGATTTTTTTGATATTGGTATCACTTGTTAAGTTTATGATTTTATTTCGATGATTTGAAAATATTAATAAAGTGCAATCAAACCTATTGACATTAAAGTTTACTTTAATCTTAAAGTAAACCCATACTCAATGAGGTAATCAAAATGAAAGTCTTTGAACAATTATTTTTCCCGAATGGTTCACACATCCCCAATCGCATTGCAAAAGCAGCAATGGAAGAAAATATGGCAGACTTAAATCATGCGCCATCTGAAGAGCTGATGCGGTTATACCAAGCTTGGGCGGATGGAGGTGTAGGTTTGATTATCACAGGTAATGTCATGGTAGATCGTCGTGCCATGACAGGGCCAGGTGGGGTTGTACTGGAAGATGAAAAATATTTGGATACCTTCAAACGCTGGGCACAAATCGGTCGTTCGAAGGGTGCGCAAGTGTGGTTGCAAATCAATCACCCAGGCCGTCAAATGCAATCTAATTTAGGACAAGAGACTTGGGCACCATCAGCGGTCGCTTTAGATCTAGGCAAAATGTCAGATCGTTTTAATACCCCGATTGAAATGAACCAAGACATGATTAATGAAGTGATCCAACGTTTTGCCAACACCGCACGTCTAGGAGAAAAAGCAGGCTTTACT
Organism: Acinetobacter sp. TUM15071; assembly: GCF_008980925.1. Taxonomy (NCBI): domain Bacteria; kingdom Pseudomonadati; phylum Pseudomonadota; class Gammaproteobacteria; order Moraxellales; family Moraxellaceae; genus Acinetobacter; species Acinetobacter sp. TUM15071. Next base: position 65,202 of record NZ_BKGB01000012.1, read on the forward strand.
GGTGTTGAAATCCATGCGGCGCATGGTTATTTACTCAGTCAGTTTCTTTCGCCACTCAGTAATAAGCGCCAAGATCAATGGGGTGGCTCTTTGGAAAATCGTGCACGTATTTTGATTGAGATTGTTAAAGCGGTACGTGCTGTGGTTTCAGACAGATTTACAGTGGCGGTGAAGCTGAACTCGGCTGACTTCCAACGCGGTGGTTTTAGTGCTGAAGATGCACAGCAAGTGGTTATGATGCTTAACGAACTGGCTGTTGATCTGGTTGAGTTATCTGGCGGTAGCTATGAAGCACCAGCAATGCAAGGTCAGGCACGCGATGGACGTACCTTGGCGCGAGAAGCTTACTTCTTAGAGTTTGCTCAAGAAATTGGTAAAGTGGCCAAGATGCCTGTGATGGTGACGGGAGGAATCCGTCGCAAACAAGTGGCTGAACAGGTCATTGAAAGTGGTGTTGATATGGTTGGAATTGCTACAGCTTTGGCAATTGATCCAAATCTCCCAAATGAGTGGAAACAAGGGCAAAATACGGCACCAGAGTTGAAAGCAATTACTTGGGAAAATAAAACTTTAGCGTCGCTTGCCAATATGGCTATAGTGAAGTTCCAGTTACGTAAACTCAGTCTTGGTAAATCGACCAATCCAAAAGTTTCTCCGCTTTGGGCGTTGATTTTGCAACAATCAGCAATGACATGTCGTACACGCCAATATAAAAATCGGATGCGTACATATTCATTTGCATCTTAAGCTGAGCAACAAGTTGCCAATACTTAGCTAATAGATTGAACAACAGCCAATTGCAGAACAATCTGTAATTGGCTTTTTTATGGGCAAGCAATTAAAAACATTGGAAAGGAAAAAGTGGTTTCTGATCATAAAAAATCCGCTTTATTCAGAAAGCGGATTTTTTTCTCATATATCTATTTTGTATTTTCTTTAGCTTGATCTAATGCAGGAAAAGGAACGGGCATATTAAGTGCTAATTGAGCATCTTTTACTACATCTAAACGTAATATCTTGTTTGCACCTAAGTCATCAAGTAATTTGCTCAGCGGGCCGCCGCTGCGAACAAGTTGCACATTTTTAGGAAATAGCTTCTGTCCAAATGCAAGGGTATTCGATTCCACAGAAGTGCTGTGCCATTTACCATCAACCAACTGATACATAGTTTTGGTTTCAATTCGTGATTGCGGCTTTACCGTTTTTATTTTAGGTAGAGGCGCTGTCAGACTTAAATCAGGTTTGCCATCGGTATTAAAAATGTGGGCTTGCAGCTCATGGCTACCAATTTTCATATCAATTGGGGTTAACCACTTAGGTAGTTGATAACCATAAACGCCACGAACACGGGCGATTTCTGTATCAACAGGCAAGGCCAGTACATGTCCATAATAAGTATGATTTCGCATAGAGCTTAACAATTCAATGCTATTAAAGTGATGTGCACCAGGCTGACGAACCACAATGGCAACAGAAACCTCATCGTAGGGATCGACATCCCCCACGGCATAAGAGAAGAAAGTCAGTGAAACCAAGCCATAACCAGGAAGTGGCTGTAAAGGTTGAAGTGGAGCGGGGAGCTTAGCTTTTAATTTTGCAATAGGCGCTAACATCAATACTTGAAGATTACTGGTCCGATAATAAAAATTAGGTGACCAGACTTTACCTACTCGGGTATCAACCAGCTTTTTAGGAATTGTACGGAAGTAATCAATATTGCCTGCTGCAGGATCTTTTGCAACTTCATCTAAGTTTGGGTTCATACGGAAGCGATCATAATAGCCACCTTTAGGTACGGCGACTTTATAAGGTCCAAATTCAACGACAGTCGTTTGCTTTGCATTTGGAGCAGTAATATTACTCGTGGTGGCATTGATTGGGGCCTCAGCTGCATAGCTTGCTGTGCCGAGTAATAAGCCGATGGATATCGTAACGATGTTACGAGTTAAAGCAAAATTGTTGAACATGTTGATGTTCCTCCTATTAACCTACATGAAATGCTAAGATTAAAGCTAACTTTAAGGTCAAGCGTTTTCAGAGGAAGAAAATCAATCAACAGAGGAAGCTGAATGGATCAGATATTCAATTGAGGGCAAAAGAGGGTTTTAGGTCAATTTAATTTGATAAAAAGACCAGCTGTTTTGAGCTGGCTTTTTATTAACGATTTTAATTCAAAGTTTTTAACCGTTTGACAACAGCTTCAGCAATTTCTTTACTGGATTGTGGATTTTGCCCAGTGATAATTCGATCATCAGCGATCACAAAAGAAGTAAATGGAAAGAAAGCTCGTTTATATGTTGCTCCTCGTTGTACTAATCCATCTTGCAACGAGAAAGGCACTTGAGACTTAATTCCTGATAAAGTCTCTTCAATATTGGCAAAACCTGTAACAGTACGACCTGCAATGAGTGCTTTACCCGTTGGGGTTTGAAGCGGCAATAACCCACCTACACCGTGACATACTGCAGATACAACACCCCCTTGCTGATAAATCTTTTCGCTGATCTGCTTTAGGCCTTGGTTGTTGGGAAAATCCCACATGGTGCCATGTCCACCCGTGTAATAAATCGCTTTATAGTGGGAAGTATCAATAGCATTGGGTGCTAGTGTATTGCTTAAACGTTGCATGAATTGGGGATCAGCCAAGTGTTTTTTTGCTGATTGATCAACATAAATCGGCTTAAGACTACGTTCATCTAGCGGTACAGCACCACCTTGTGGACTGACAAAATCCATGTCATAGCCAGCCGCTTGCGCTACATCATAAAAATGGGTGAGTTCAGTCAGCCACAATCCTGTCGTATCTGATCGAGTTGGATAAGCTGAGTGGTTGGTCATCACCACCAAAATTTTGCCTTTTGGCTTGGCTTGTATATGTTGTTGAGCAGCTTCGGTTGCATAGGTCATATTACTGATGAATATGAGCATAAAAATGCCAATCAACCACTTTGCAAAGTTCCAAACTTTAAACATGACAGGTTCCTCATTTGATACCTGAAGTTGATGCTATGTTTAAAGTGAGGTTTAAGGTCAAGTACTTTTGCGCATTTCTTGATGAGTTGTCTTTGTGATTGCAACTTAAAAACTGATAATTGACGTATTAGACTTTGTCGTTGGTATAGTACAGATTGAGCAAACGCTGTGCATTTTCTTCGCAGGTAATTTCATCTGGTTTGCTATTGATCGCCACAATCATCATTTGCAGATTTTGCTTACTCACTGCCAGTTTTTGCTCTAGTTCTTCAATATCTTTGATCTTGCTTTCGAGCAAGCCAATGAGAATGTCATGATTCCATGAAGAGACATTCGATGGTAAGAACGCTTTAATTTCTGTCAGAGAAAAGCCGACTTGCTGTGCTTGTTGGATCAGGAATAGCTGTTTGAGATCATTTTCACTATATTCCCGATAGCCATTTGATTTGCGTTTAGCCTTCGGTAATAGCTTGATTTGCTCATAATAACGAATGGTTGGGGTGCTTAAACCACTTTGTTTAGATAATTCACTGATATTCATTACTGATTTTCTCTTGACATTAAAGCAAACTTTAAGCTTATAGTGATGCAAAAGCAAGATTAAAAATAAATCAAAAAGCAGAGGTGAAAGATGTCAAAACGTATTCTCCATGTGGTAACTAACATCTCTAAATATGAGGGTATTGATCGTCCAACTGGATTATGGTTAGGGGAACTGACGCATGCCTATGATGAGTTTGAAAAGCAACATTATATTCAAGATATTGTTAGCCCAAACGGAGGTTATTCGCCGATAGAACCAAAATCATTAGAGCGTTTTGTTGCCGATGCTTCTGTGCTTAAACGTAAAAATGATCCTGCTTTTATGCAGTTATTGGAAACCACCCAAAAGCCCTCTGAGATTAACTGGCAAGATTATGACGCCATCTATTACACTGGTGGGCATGGGGTCATGTGGGACTTCCTAGACAATGCTGAATTGCAGAACATCACCAAAAATATTTATGAACATGGTGGCATTGTTGCCAGTGTCTGTCATGGTTATTGTGGATTGCTCAATGTTCAGTTATCAAATGGACAATATTTAATTCAAGGGAAAAAGCTGACAGGTTTTACATGGTGTGAAGAAGTATTGGCTGGTGTGGCAAAGAAAGTACCTTATAACGCTGAAGAACTGGCAAAACAACGTGGCGCACTTTATCAAAGAAAATTCATTCCATTTCTACCCAATGTCGTGCGTGATGCGAACCTGATTACAGGACAGAATCCATTTTCTGCACGTGTTACCGCATTTGCGATAATTGATGCTTTAGAAGCTAAAGCATGAATTTTTCATTAGTGAAAAAAGTTAAAGAGAACATGGATAAAGTGATCTATAAGAATCACGCTATCCATTAATCTTCTACTTATTTTAGATGTCGAAATTATTCATATTCCATATGCAACGCGCTGTTCCGTTGCTGAAAAAGTGCTAGTTTTGTTGCGAGTGTTTCTGCTTGATTCAATGCATTGTCTAAAGATTTTTGATGTCTAATATCTGCAAATTCCTGATATTCAGATGCAATTTCATCAATATGCTCAACCCCTAAATATTTGCTTAAAGTACGTAAATGCGGCACAAGATGGCTTTGATTGGCACGAATACCATCGGCATCAAAACCAAATTCTCCACTTGACGTGATAATCACCAAGCGTTTACCTGACAGTAAAGGTTGGAGTGGAAAGTCTCCACGCGCAAGGTCAAAGTCAAAGGTTTTATTAATACGGATAATTTGATCAAACCACGCTTTTAATTGTGCAGGCATACCATAGTTATACATCGGTGATGAAATCACGATAAGATCGGCTGCTGCAACTTCGGCAATCAATTGATCAGATAAGGCTAAGATTTCCTTTTGCGCGGTTGTTCTTTTTTCTTCAGGGCTAAACACAGCACCAATCCAGTCTTGATTAATAAAAGCGGTTGGATTCATGCCTACATCACGATAAATATACTCATCTATCACTTGTTGCTGTTGTAAAGTCTCAATAAAGCGTTTTGCGATATTTTTGGAAATGGAATTATGACTTGGATTCGGATTGAAAGCTGCTCGAACACTGGCATCAATATGTAATAGGGTTGTCATGATGAGTCACTCTAGAAATTAAAAGATAAATTCATCTTAAGAGATCATAACTGGCTGGACAAACCAGTAAATTGCAGCTATGAATGAGTTAAATTCATCTATAAAACTTATTTATGGAGTGTTGAAAATGCAGGTTTCTTTACAAGCATTGAAAGCATTTGAATCTGCTGCTCGTTTAGGCAGTTTTAAATTGGCTGCGGAGGAATTGTCTTTGACACCAACTGCCATTTCTCATCACGTCAGCAATTTGGAAAGCCGCTTAAATGTGGATTTGTTTTATCGACAGGTTCGAAAAATCAGCTTAACAGAGACTGGCGAAAAATTAGCGATCGCAATATCTAAAGGATTTCGGACTATTGAAGATGCTTTAGAAGAGGTGAGTACCGCCAGCCGAGTGATTAAGATCACCACAACGTCATCCTTGGCAGCAATGATTTTGATTCCAGCCATGCAGACCTTTTCACAACTCCATCCAGAAATCGAGCTTGAGATCTCTACAGGTGAAAGTTTGGAAAATCATCTGTATGCACTGCCAATTCGCTATGGGGCTGTTGCATCGGTTTCCACTACAGACATTATTAAACATGAGTCATTTAATGTATTTGCAGCCGCAGAGCTATATACAGAGGATTGGGCTGAACAATCGATTACGCTGTTTAACACTGAATGGAAAAATAAGAATTTGCCTAAACCGCCATTGCAAACATGGCTTGAGAAAAATAGTTTTGAGGGCAAAAACATAACTGTGCATCACTTTGACCAAGAAATTTTTGGTATTCAAGAAGCCCTGATGGCCAATGGATTGGTATTTTGCTCAAACACATTGGTCAGTCGACTAATACAGGCAAAATTGATGCAATCATTAGCAACTGAAAGTGTGCAATCCGAATTATGTTATTACATTCCAGACAAAGAACAATTAAAGCGTAGAAATCGGCATATGAATGAACTGATTTTGTGGATAGAAGCACTGTTAAATCAATAAATTATTGCTTGTTACTGTATTCTAAGAGCAGTGGAATATTGAACTTGTGCTTATAAAAATAACAGTCAACTAAAGTTTGTGCGATTCTTTCTTGATTTTATAAATGATAATAATTATCATTTAATCACACTTTGTTTTGAGTCAAATGATTGTGAACAAAACCCCTATGCTTGTAGATCAGTTATACAGAAACCATAGAGGCTGGCTTCATCAATGGTTGAGACAAAAAATAGGCAACACTGAGCAAGCCGCTGATCTGGTGCAAGACACCTTTATCAAATTACTGCAAACACGGGATGAACTGCTGGGCATTAAAGAACCTCGCGCTTATCTTACTTCAATAGCAAAAAACTTACTCATCGACCAAGTCCGCCGCAAACGAATTGAACAGGCTTATTTAGATGGCTTGAGCCAGATGGAATACATGCTGGATACGGTTGCTTCGCCAGAAGATCAAATGCAGATTATTCAGGCGTTGGACCAGCTTTGTAAAGCCTTAGAAGATGTCTCTGCTAAAGCACAACAAGCATTTATATTGCATTACCTTGAAGGTTATACCCATAAGGAAACGGCCGAACGATTGGGTGTTTCAACCAAAATGATTCAGAAATATCTAGCAAACTGTCTGGCGCGCTGCTATCTGATTCGTTTAGAAATGGATGTCAGCATTTAAATGGCAATCGATAAACAAGATCATCATCAACTGGTTGAGGAGGCTGCATTATGGATTGTGCAGTTAAGTTCAGATGATGAGTCGACCCGAAAAAATGCACAATTGCAGTTTAATCAATGGAAACATAACAGCCAGCAACATCAAAAAATTGCAGCTGATATCGAGCAGTGTATTCGCTCAATCCAAAAAGTATCTCAAACGGCACAGCATAAAAAAGTGGTTCAATCAGCACTTAAAGCAGGTTTGGGGTCTGCAAAAGCATATAAGCATGTTCGTGCGGGGAGTGCATTTGCGATTGCATTCGTTATCATCAGTGGCAGTTTCCTTTATATGTCTGATACTTCTATGGCCTATATCAGCGCAGATATTCAAAGCGATTCGGCGCAGTGGACAACACAAACCTTACAAGATGGTTCGCGCTTAATTCTGCGCGGCAAGAGTGCAGTCAATATTGATTTTCAGGCAAAGCAAAGAGTAGTCGAATTGGTTCAAGGGCAGATTTATGTTGATGTTGCCAAAGACCCAAATCGCCCATTTTTAGTCAAAACCAAACATGGGCAGATTCAAGCGCTTGGAACGGCATTTAGTGTGACTTTTAGGCCTTCGGCAACAGAGTTAAAAATGTTGCATTCGCGAGTTCGTGTACAAGCCGCAGCGAATGAATATGCCAACCAGCAAGTGATTGTAAGCGCGGGACAAGCCGTCAGTATGAATCAAAATGGCGTACAGTCACTGCCCGCACTAAATATTTATAATGAACAACAAAAATGGAATAAGCATCAATTGATGGTAGAAGATTTACCGCTCGATCAGGTGTTAAAAGAATTAGATCAAAACTATAAAGGCAAAATCTTGTTTAATGGCGAAGCATTGCGAGATATCCAAGTAAATGCGGTGTTGCCATTAGACCAAACACAAGATGCACTTAAATTATTAGCAACAGTATTTCCCAACTTAAAGGTATATCAAATTACACCTTATCTCATTGTTATTTCATTAAAAAATAGTCGGTATATGCATGTCAAATGAACGCATTTTAAAAAAGTTTTTATTTTTTTAAAATTTAGGTTCCACTTTTTTTAAAGCTGTTCGTCATAGTAAGTAGAGGCAATAAATTTGGGATCATTTTATTCTAACAAGTTTAATGATTCTTATTTACATTTACTGGGGTGGCAAAATGAAGAACGTTGGAAAGGGTCAAATGCGTAATCGGAACTTATTTCGATTTTCAACACTCGCATTTGCAATACATACAGTTTGTATTGGTAGTCTGACTTTACCTTTACAATCGGCTTATGCAGAAACAGTTGGAACAAAAGCCTACAATATCCCAGCGGGAACCTTAGCCAATGTATTGAATCAATTTGCTGAACAATCTGGGACTTCAATTGCAATTGATGCACAACAATTAAAAGGTCAATACAGTTCTGGATTAAAAGGCAATTATGCATTAGAGCAAGGCTTTGAACATATATTAGTATCTTCAGCATTCTATGCAGTCAAAGTCGGACAGGGTTATACACTGACGAAAAAGACCACTCAAAATGCCAATACCGCGTCTGTTACTGCGAATGCAGTAGTGAACAAGACAGCATCTGCGCAGACTTTGGATGACGAAGTTTCAGTCCGTTTGACACCGCTTGTGGTCTATGGTCAACAAGATCGCGATACTCAGGGCAGCAATAGAGTTTATGATGCCAATCGGTCTTCTGTCTATGCAGGAAAAGACTATATTGAGCGCTTTAAAGGCACCAATCCAGCCGATGTTTTACAAGGGATGGTGGGTGTTTATAGTGGCGATGCCCGTAATAGTGGTGCTTTAGATCCAAGTGTTCGTGGCGTGCAGGGTGTAGGTCGAGTACCTTTAACCATCGATGGAACTGAACAGTCGATTGCAGTATGGCGTGGCTATAATGGCGTAAATAACCGAAACTATATCGATCTGAATCTGATCGCGGGCATTGAGGTCATTAAAGGGCCATCATTAGAAAGAAATACTACTACCTCAGTCGGCGGTGGTGTGGTGGTCAAGACTTTAGAAGCAGATGATATTGTTCGTCCAGGTCAAACCTTTGGTGCAGAATTAAAAGTAGAAGGCTCAACCAACTCTATTGATCCATCGTTACCAGATATGAGCAAGGTCGGCAAGAATTATAATGATACAACACCTTGGAATGATGTGGAGGGTAAAAAGTATGATCCCGACATATACAAGAAGAATCGAACTAAAAATGATAATTCTAACTTCTCGGGGGATGACCTAGCAGGTCGACTGGCGTTGGCAATGAAGCAGGATAAATTTGATTTATTGGCAGTTTATGCTGTTCGTGAACGTGGCAACTATTTTTCGGGTACACACGGTTCGGGCTATTATAAACGAGCAGAACCGAGCAATAGCCTCGATTTTATTCCTTATTTTGCGCATTCCTATAAACCTGGTGATGAAGTTCCGAATACCTCTAGTCAAATGGAGTCTTGGTTATTTAAAGCAAACTATCGACCAACTGATGAGCAAGCCCTAAAACTAACTTATCGAGACACCAAAAATAGATTTGGTGAGATCATGCCTTCACGGATTGAGTGGGGTTTGACACCTGAAATTGGTGTACCGCAGTGGCCTCTTAGTGATATTCGTTCCAAGGCCTATAGCTTGGAATATAAGTTCAAACCCGAAACTAATCAGTGGGTCGATTTCTACGCCAATATTTGGCAGACCGATACAGAAAGCCAGACCTATACACGCGGTGGTTGGCCAACGACCATCGATTTTCGAGACAATCGCATTATTAATACGGCCATTAGCCATTCTGACAACCGACGTCAAGGTATTAATATCAGCAATAAAGCCCTATTAACAGACCAACTTAATTTAACCTTGGGCGGAAGCTTCTTAAAAGAAAAACTGACCTCTGATGATGTCTATGGTGAATATGGCCCAATGTATAGCCTATTTCAGGCTTTACCGCGTGCAGGCCGCCGTGAAGAAAAAACCTTTGATTTTAATTTTAACTATCGACCAGCCTCTTGGCTAAGCTTTGATGCGGGTATGCGCTATCGCTCATACTGGGCTTTTGATGATTTCTTAAATAAATCTCTAAGAGATGGGGTCGATCCTGCATTAAACCCATTATTTACCAAGAAAAGTAAACTCAAAGAATATAGCTTTGAATATGTAACAATGCCTGAAAGTTACAATGCTCAGCAGCAGCGTATGTTAGATCGGTTCTCACAGCGCTATGCCACCAAAAATCCAGATTGGGATGGAAAGTTAGAAAGTGTTCCTGCATCGGAAACACAGTTGTATAACCTCATTTGGACACAGAAGAATACGCTCACCTGGAAAGCAGATGAAAATGGTCATTTGGCTTTGGCTGATAATGTATTAGATCGACTGAATGCCTTAGGTCAAAAATATGTAATTACTGGCAATGGCAATCTTAGCCCTGCGGTGATTGAACAGGTTCCAATTGAGTTAGCGCAGAAAGTAAGAGACAGTGGTTGGGCACCTCAACTCGGTGCATCCATTCACTTAACTGATAATAATCGGCTTTATGTCCGTTATGCAGAAGAGTATCGATTACCCAGCTTATTTGAAAGTACGGTCGGTTTCTCTGCGATGATGCCATATCAAGCGATTAAACCCGAACATGCGTTTAATTATGAAGTGGGTTATGTCTATGACATGCGTGATTGGTTAAGCTCAGCACGAAATGCCGATATTAAACTGGCGTATTACTACAACAAAACCAAAAACGTGATTGAGCGAAATCAAAATCTGATTTTCACCAATATGGATGAGCAAAAGCTTTCTGGTTTAGAACTGCAAAGCCGTTTTGATAATGGTGCTTTCTTTAGCGATTTGAGTTTGGCTTATAACCTCAAAAATGAAGTCTGTGATACCAATAGTGCTATCGATAAAATGATTAACAGTGGAACGGTACAAACGGATCAAGGCATCCAATTCCGTGATGCTTATCAACGGTGTGTTGATGATGGTTTTCCTAATGGTTATCTCGTCACCATGTCGACACCTGAACTCAGCGCACATGCATTATTGGGCGCACGTTTTCTAGATGAAAGACTGGAACTCGGCGCACGAGCAACATTCTACAAAGGCTACGAAAGCCCTCTACGTAAAAATAACGATGCGGGTATCAATAAAGGCTACTACCTCAACGTACCATTAGCTTGGGATGATACGTGGATTTTTGATGCTTATGCACGCTATCAAGTTGACACCTATAACACGGTTGAATTTGTCGGAAATAACCTTTCAAACCAATTCTATATCGATCCACTCACTCGGAGTGCAATGGCTGCACCAGGCCGCACACTGAAAGTCAGCTGGACCACTAAGTTTTAACACAGAATTTAATTTCCTCTTTTAAAAAGCGGGAATTAGATGGGCGTAAATAATTAATTTGAATGATTATTATTTACAAAACTAAAGAGCAGTTATAGATCCCAGCTGCTCATACAACTAAAAAGATAACGATATCGTTATCTTCATTGAAACAATAACTTAGTTTTAGAAAAATGGAGTAACAATAAATGAAAATCTCTCAACTGTTCATCGGTCTCGTTGCATGTTCTGCTGTATTTGCTCATGCAGGTATTGAAGGTGCTTCTAGCAATGAAGCAAATATCAAAGTCGGTGCGGCAGCAAGTACCAGTCATCCAGGTGGTGCAGCTGCAGTTTCTGTGCAGGCTGCAGGTGCGCCATATAACGCTTTTACAGGCTTTAGTTCACTAAAAGGTTTAGCGCAAGCATTTTCTGCGCAAGGCACAAGTAATACTAATGTCACTGTTGGTACCAAGACATTTAATATCTCCCATATTCCTGTATCTGCAATGCCGCCTTCACACAGTGCTTTAGGTAATTTTAATTTTGGTCAAGTCGGCACACAGGAAGTTTATTTCGGTGAATGGTGGAAAGCAGGTGATACACCTGCAAGCGCAAGCCATACGGTTTATTACGCTGGTGACAATACCAATACCACAGTACCAACTGCAGGTACTGCAACATATACCGTTGCAGGGATTAATGGCTCAGCAACTAATCTGCTAAGTGGTAATTTCACTGCGAACTTTGGTGCAGGTACTTTGGAAGGTTCATTAGCTGGAACAGGTACAACCGTTTCAAACGTAACACTTGATGGTGTGACGTTTAATCCAGGTTCAGCTGCATTTAGTGGATTTGCAATTGCAAATGGTACAGCTGGCTTGAATGACTCAGGTATTGTTCAGGGGCATTTCTTTGGTGCAAATGCGGCTGCTTTAGCAGGTATCGCGAAATTTGACAATATTTCTTATAACACTGCATTTGGCGGTGCGAAGAACTAATTATGGCAAAAGGAATCTACAACTGTAGATTCCTTTTTCTTGTTTAAGACTTGATGATTTTATTTTGTGTTTTACGGTTTTTATGAAAAGAACATTGCTGTGTTGTCTGATTTTTTTAGCTGGTTCATCACTCTATGCAGATGATGATACTCAACTTCGTCTGAATCAAAACTTAGATCAAAACGTATTACAACAACAGCATCAACTACAACAACAAGGGGCAATTCGGAGCACCGATGAACTACCCAATATTGTGATTAATGGTCAAGTATTTAAAGTTGAAAAAAATCAAGATGACCTCGCAAAGGCCTTATATTTGGCGGTTATGCAAAAACAATGGGGCAATGCTGCGGTTTATTTAAAACATTATCAGCAATATCAAGGCCATGATGAGGCTTTAACGGATTTTGCCGAAGGTGCGTTAGCACGTGCTCAGGGACAGCTCAAATTAGCAGAGCAAAAATTTCAAAGCAGTCTCAATAAACAACCGAATAATCTGATTTGTGAACTAGAGTTAGCGCGCGTGCTGTTTGAACAGCAGAAGAACAAACAAGCAGCACGCCTTTTTACATCAATTCAGAGCAAGCTAGGACAAAGCTATCGTGCGGTGATACCACCAGAAGTAGAACAAACAGTTAATCTGTTCGTCAAAGCACTGGATCAACGGGACTCATGGCAAGGCAGTGTTGCGATAGGTCCATCCTATGCCACGAATCTGAATAGTTCTTCTGAACAAAGCAAAACATGGACCTTGTATGGCATTGATGACAAGGGCAATGCGACCCCCATTCAAGAAATTAGACGTGGCAGCCCAAAAGCAGCATCAGCAACGGGTATGGATTATGAAGCCAGTTTGATCAAACGCTTTTCTCTCTATGGCAACCATGGCGTTTCCTTACGTGGTTTAGCCTATGGGCAATCCTACGATGATCATGCTGACTATAATGAATCCACCCTAAATATTAATGCAGGCTATAGTTTTTTCGATTTAAAAAATCAGATCAGTATTGCACCACTGTTTGAACATAAACGTTATGCCAATGATGGTTTATACAATGCATGGGGGGCACGTGCTGAATGGATGCGATTTATTGCTGCAGACAAAGCATTCAAGCTAGAAGCTGAAATCAAAGATCTGGACTATCAAAAATATAAAACGCTAGATGGTAAAGAAAGCTCAGCGATGTTCACGTTTTGGAAGATTCTACCTAAGCAATGGACATTATTTAGTGGACTGGATGTACTAGATCATGACACGCAAGAAAAATACATGGCGGCCTATCAACAACAAGGCATACGCTTCGGGTTGAGCAAGTCTTGGAATGCTGGGTTGAATACTACCTTGTTCAGTTCATATCGCTGGCGGCAGTTTGATCGGTATGCCGAAAGTCTAGAAGCCCGTCGTCATGATTTTGAACAAAATTATACATTCGTGGTGCAGATGCCCCGATTTAAATTTTATGGTGTGACGCCAAATCTGACTTATCGTTATAACCACAACAGTAGTAATGTTGACTGGCTGTATTCCTATGATAAACACAATGTCAGCTTAAAGCTTGAACATCGTTTTTAGGGGGATGACGATGAAATCAAAGCTCCAGTATCCACTTTATGAATTGATAGCAAAACCACCATCTATTGTGGTTTTTGCACATTCCCATCATAAGTCAGTCGTAGTATTGCTAGTCATTGTGCTTCATCTAGTTGGATTATGGTTTCTGAGTCATATTATTGAGCCTTATACTTTGGCCACTTCGCCGAAAGTAAATGCCCTTAAAGTACGCTTTGTATCATTAGCACCAGCAGAACATGTATCTCCCCAAACAACAGCCCAGAGTGCTATTACTCATCCCCCAAAACAACAGCCCTTACAAAAAGAATCTGAACTTTCTGCTTCACAACAAAGTGCTGAGACCATAGAGCAAAAGATATTCATCAGTCAAAATGCAACGAATACCGTACAACAAAAACAACCGAGTCAAAAAGATCACTCCGTCGCATCACAGCCAAACCAAACTGTTGCAACTCAATCTGTAGAAAAAAAAGAACCCAAAAAACAAATACAGGCTGATCAACAATCTACTGCTGTCAATGAAAACCAGCAAATGCAGAAAGAGCGATTTGGAGAAAACCAATCATTCTCTGGTGGCGTAAAAGTACCCGCAGCACAACAGGAACTAAGCCGAGCCCCTGAAAGTCAGGTTGAGCGTGATGAACCTGTTCAAGTCAGTAGTGTTGATGTGCTGAGTTTTGGAAAGTTTAGCTACGATGATCGGGAACTGAGACAACAAAATCGCATGGTGGAGTTGCGTTTACGTATCAATGAAAACGGGCAGCCTATCGATATCCAATTAAAACAAAGTTCAGGTATTTCCAGCTTAGATGAACGTGTTCTAAACGCAGCGCAACACTCCAAATTTAAACCCTACAAAGTCAATGGCCAAGCAGTGGCTATTGTCGTTGATTTCCCAGTGCAACTTAAACTCAGTCGGAGTCGATAGCCGATGAGTAATATTCTTTTTTAGGAGAATGATGATGAACGCAGCAACAGAACAAATGGTTGCCAATAGCCTTTCTCAACGCTTAAAGCAAGAAACGGCGGCGGAGCATGAAAGAATGCATCGCTTAATGGCACAGGCGGATGTATTTGCAAGCAAAGAAAAATATGCGCAATTCACTTTGTCTCAATACTATTTTCAACAGGAAATTGAGCATCTTTTTGAACAAGACGGTGTCTCTGGATTAATTCCTGATCTTGGTATCCGTGGTCGTTCTCAGCAAGCTTTTGCAGATTTACAAGATTTGGGCATTCAGCCAGCAGGACAACCGTTGCAAAGCACAGAGGTTAAATTACCTGAGGCATTGGGCTGGATTTATGTTTCTGAAGGATCAACCTTGGGGGCTGCTTTTTTATTTAAACAAGCTCAAAAAAGCTTAGGGTTCTCTGAAACATTTGCTGCACGTAACCTTGCTGCTTATCCAGAAGGACGAGCCAAGGTGTGGAAACGTTTCGTTGAAGCACTCGATGATGCTGCTTTTGATCAAGTCTTACAAGATCGCGTTGTGCAAGGTGCTTTAGATGCATTTGGTTATTTTGGTAAAGCATTAACTCAACTCGATGAGTTGAAATAATCCATTAAGCACGAAAGGCATAATTCGGTATGGAGGTCATTAATCGCATGGATAATGAGATGAAAACAGATATTTTGTCACAACCGCCACAGCCAGCAAGCAAATTAGCACGCTCAGTTTGGTGGCGATTCTTATTTATCTGCCTCGCCTGGTTATGCATTGGTCTCGGCATACTTGGAATTTTTATTCCAGGTTTACCAACTGTTGACTTTATTTTATTGGCTGTTTTCTTTGCTGCAAGAGGATCAGAAAAGCTGCATCAATGGTTTCTGAATCATCGTTTTATTGGCCCAATTATCAAAGAATGGCAAGAAAATAGACGTATTCCCAAAAAAGCAAAATACATGTCCACGCTCAGTATGAGTGTCGCTGCGGGGATTATGATCTGGACCATTCCACATCCTTGGGTCGTTTATCCTCTTGTGGCGTGTATGGCAGTCGTATTGATCTGGATGTGGATGAGAGATAAAGACTGAAAGTGATTTAACACCAAGATAACGATTATTGAGCAGGCCTAAACGGCTTGCTCTTTTATCTATCGGTATAATAAAATTATTTCACTATTTGCTTCGGTTGTAAGATTACTCAGATGTATAAGGCTATATTCTTTGATATTGACGATACTTTGCTTGATTTTAGCGTAGCCAACCGCTCTGCATTTGTTAAATCGTTTGGGCAATTTAACTTACAGCATGATGATTTGACTTATTCTACCTATAAAAATATTAATCATCAGCTATGGGAAAAACAGAAGTTAGGTCAAATTACAGTACAGAATGTGATTGATTATCGATTTAAAGAATTATTTTTGGCTTTGAATATTGAATTAGATCATGATCATTTTCGGGATACCTTCCAAGGCAATTTAGCCAAAGAGCATACCCTTGAAGATGGGGCAACTGAAGCAATTCAATACCTGAGCCAAAAATATAAGTTATTTGCGGCATCTAATAGTTTTCTGAATCAACAAAAATCACGTTTGGGCTTGGCTGGTCTGTTATCACATTTTTCTGATTTATATATTTCAGATGACATCGGCTATGAGAAGCCTGATCAACGTTTTTTCGAAACCTGTCTGCGTAGAAGTAACATTGCGAAAGAAGAAGTCTTATTCATTGGCGATAGCTTAGAAGCTGATATGAAAGGAGCTGCTTCCTGTGAAATTTCGACCTGTTGGTACAACCCTAAAAATTTACCCAATCAATTGCAATTAAATATCACACATACCATTCAGCATTTATCTGATTTAGTAAAGATTTTATAAATCGATGCTATCTGGCTGATGGGATTTTAGATGAATCAAAATCAGCCAGTAACAGACCGCTGGGATGAGAGCAATAAACAAGGAAAAAATATCCGCATAAACCAGCCACCATTGCTTTGGGAGTTGGCCTGTATGAGCCCAAGCTAAAAGAGTAAAAAAAGGTGCCGCAACGACGAATGAGCTTAAGCAGATTGTCAGAAAATTCAGATACTGATAGCGGTTTAAGACAAGCGAGAACATGAATGAAAATGGAACAGTTAAAAGGCAATAAGCCAAATAAACCAGAAGATGCCCGACAATAACTGCAAATATTGAACCGAGTTTAAACTCATTGTTCATGACACAGTACAGCCATAAAACAGAGTAAGGGAATTGGAGCCAATAGCAGCGATTTTAAAATGATCTTTTTCTGATATTTCAAATCAAATCCCTCAAACCACGAAATTATGAATTGCATAATTTTAATACATATTGCGTAACTATATTCGCTCTGCTAGTCTTTTTAGCGACTTTAAAGGATATTTAAATCTATATTTGGAATTTTAGATCGATAAACTGGAAGAATCAAAAAAGGGAAGATAACAATGTTAAAAGAGACCAATATAGAGGAAGGCACTTCAAAACAAGCAATCGTGATTACACTCATCCTATGTTTCATTTTTGCTATTATTGAAGGGTTTGATCTGCAATCTATGGGTGTTGCTGCGCCACGGATGAAAGCAGAAATGCTGTTAAACAGTACCGAGATGGGCTGGGTGTTCAGTGCTGCGGTTCTAGGCACATTGCCAGGTGCGTTGATCGCTGGACGAATTGCTGATTCGATTGGTCGCAAAAAAGTATTTATCACTTCGATTGCAATTTTTGGGCTGATGTCCTTACTGACGCCATTTACCAAAGATCTGAACTCCTTACTTTTAGTTCGCTTTCTGACTGGACTCGGTATGGGTGGAGCTTTACCCATCGTGATTACCATGGTTTCTGAAGCGGTACCTGAAAAGTATAAAGCGACGGCTGTCAGTGCGATGTATTGCGGTATGCCGATAGGCGGTGTTTTGACTTCCTTGGTTGCCTTGTCTTTGACAGCAGATCATGAATGGCGA
This sequence comes from Acinetobacter sp. TUM15071, assembly GCF_008980925.1. Lineage (NCBI taxonomy): Bacteria > Pseudomonadati > Pseudomonadota > Gammaproteobacteria > Moraxellales > Moraxellaceae > Acinetobacter > Acinetobacter sp. TUM15071. The sequence goes on from NZ_BKGB01000012.1 coordinate 82,798, forward strand.
CATATCTTTTATATAGGCGGAATTGCGCCTTTAATTTTAGTTCCTATTCTTATTTTATTTTTACCTGAATCAAAAGCTTATTTAAATAAAATTCCTCAGGCCACTACACAAAAACCAAGTGTGTTAAACGTCCTTTTTGCCAAACCACGTGTCGTGGTGACGTCTAGTCTATGGCTCAGCTTTTTTGGTACCTTGTTGGTTTTAGCATTGTTTCAGAACTGGTTACCGACGTTAATCTCAGGACTAGGACTCGATAAGCAACAAGCCAGTTATATTCAGATTGGTTTTAATTTAGGTGGTTCGATTGGAGTATTGATTTTAGGTTTGATGTTGGATCGACTAAATAAATTCTTTATCGTTGCCAGTGTTTATACGGGCATTCTGGTTTCATTGATTGGTTTGGCCTATTCCAATAGCGCGTCGAGTTTTATCTTGTTTGCTACATGTTGTGGTATGTTCGTGATTGGTTGCCAGTCAATTTTATACACCTTGGCAGCCAAGTATTATCCTACTGAAATGCGAGGCACGGGAGTGGGGGCTGCGGTTGCTGTAGGACGCTTAGGTGCTTTTGCAGGGCCTTTAGTTGCAGGTTATCTACTCGGAACTGGGCAAAGTGAGATTGTTGTAATTGCCTCTAGTATTCCTATGATCTTATTGGCCGCAATCTCTGCATTAATTTTACTACGCAAGCCAGAGCATTCAATTACTCGAAAAGAACCTCTAGGCACAGTGACATCTTCACTTTAAACATAGCGTAAACCTTGACGGTAAGAACTAAACCGTCAAGGAGTGCATAAACAACATTAAAATTTTAGTTTTTTCAGACCACGGTTGATACCATTTTGTAGTGCCGCCTTAATAATTGGACCAATCAAAGGAACACGGCCTTTAAAGCTAATGGTGTAATCCAAGCGAGTGCGATCACCGCCTAAATCTGTAAATTTCATAACACCACGATGCGCTTTAATTGGACTAATGCCACTGGTAATCGCATATTCAATCAATTCATTTTCTTGGTAAACCAAGTTTGTTTCAACAAATGACGGAGCTAAGGGAATAGAAAGTTTACGCGCAGAGCCAACGCCGTTTCGAGCATCTTTACCATTATTAATGCGTGTGATTTTTGCGGGTGCAAATATTTTGTTGAGATTTTCATGTTCACTGAGAACTGCAAAGACCTTGTCTATCGGTGCATTGAATTCTTGTATTATCTTGACCTGTTGTGTTTTTAACATATTGGAACCCTTCCAAACAAATTGACATAATGAATTGTCAGTATTTGGATGTTAGCATGCTTTTTGTCCATTCTGAATTTACCTTTATCGGAAATTCACATGCTTTTTTATACAGCTCAGTCATGTCGATTTTCAGATTGAGCATAGTCGCAAGATTTTATTGGAATTGACTTGGCACGATAGCTGTCCAACGTTTATAAACTTGGGAAAACGTAGATAAATCAGAGAAACCAAATTGTTCTTTGAACTGTGTGAGACTAAATTTCCTGATGCCAATAAAAAACTATACCGAGGTATAGTTTTTTATTGGAAGAAAAAAGTTCAGCCTAATAAGCAAGTTTTAACAATACTCTAAAGAACATCGCGATCACCAATAAACCTAAAAAACCAGCGAGCCAAAGTACGATAAACCATTGTGTTTTAGACAGTTTCATTACATCGTCTCCTAGTGATAACCCGTATCTCCAACCCGTACTTTATCTCTAAATACCCAGTACGATAGGATGGTGTAGCCGATAATGATCGGGATCAGAATTACAGCCCCGACCAGTGCGAATTTCTGACTAGAATATGGTGCAGCAGCTTGCCAAATGGTGACAGAAGGCGGAATGATATTCGGCCAAAGGCTGATCACGAAACCCGTAAATGCCAAGAACACAAGTGCTAAGGTATAAATAAAGGGCTTTAATTCCTGACGTTGTTTACAAGCTTTTAAAATCAAAAATGTAAAGAGTAAGACCAAGATGGGTACAGGGCTAAAATACAGTAGATTTGGCAAACCAAACCAACGTGCTGCAATTTCAGGATGGGTCAGTGGGGTATAGAGACTGACACCAGCAAAGACCACAAATAGCAAGATGATCAGTTTAGGCATTAGTGCATACATTTGATCTTGTAGTTCATGATCGGTTTTCATAATCAGCCAACCACAACCTAATGCAGCATACATGGCAACCACGCCCAGTCCGGTAAATAAGGCGAAAGGAGTGAACCAATCTAAGCCTGAACCAGAGAAAATACCATTGGTGGTTTGGATGCCTTGAATATAAGCGCCTAAAATCACGCCTTGCAGAAAGCTGGATAGAATTGAACCCCAGATAAAGGCCTGATCCCATAAATGCTTGGTGCGATTCGCCTTAAAACGAAACTCAAAGGCAACACCACGAAAAATCAGTGCAATTACCATGAGGGTAATCGGCATATATAAGGCTGATAATACTGTTGAATAAACCAAAGGGAAAGCTGCAAATAAACCTGCACCACCAAGTACCATCCATGTTTCATTGCCATCCCAGACAGGCGCGACGGTATTCATCATCACGTCACGTTCTTCACGGCTTTTGATGAAAGGGAACAGAATTCCGATCCCTAAATCAAAGCCATCTAGAATGACATAGATCAGCACACCGAGACCGATAATACCGACCCAAATCAGAGATAAATCAATCATGGTGTTTCTCCTTATTTGGGTCTTGCTGATCAATGCTTTCATCGACCGCACTTAAAGGACGCATCGGCGTTTTGAAATGCCCATGGCCTGCTGGTTCAAGATCCACAGCTTCAACAAATTGCGGGCCTTTATGCATCAGTTTCAGCATGTAATAGATCCCGATTCCAAACACTACACAGTACACCACTACAAAGATAATCAAGGTAAGACCCACTTGTTCGGCTGAAACAGGAGAAAGTGCATCTTTGGTCCGCATCACGCCATAGACCACCCAAGGTTGACGACCAACTTCTGTCGTAAACCAACCTGCCAGTACCGCGATAAATCCTGATGGCCCCATGACTAAAGCAAAGCGGTGAAACCATTTGCTTTCAAAAAGCTTTCCAGTTTTTCTTAGCCAAGCACCGGCGAAGGCAAGTAAAAGCATGAGCATACCTAAGCCAACCATGACACGGAAACTCCAGAATACAATGGTAGAGTTTGGCCGATCTTCAGGTGCGAAGTCTTTTAAGCCTTTAACTGTACCATCCATAGAATGAGTCAAGATCAGACTACCAAGATTTGGAATCGCGATCGCATATTTGGTACGTTCTTCTTGCATATCAGGAACACCGAATAGGTAGAGTGGCATACCTTCATCATAATTGGTCTCCCAATGTCCCTCCATCGCGGCAAGTTTTGCTGGTTGATGCTCTAAAGTATTCAAACCATGTGCATCCCCAACAAAAACTTGTAAGGGTGCTAAGACAAGAATAAGCCACATCGCCATAGAGAATGAGGTCTTGACCAAGGCATCACGGCGACCCTTGAGCAAATGCCAGGCAGCAGTTGCCGCAACCAATAAAGCTGCAACCATAAAGGCTGCAATCGCCATATGTACCAGTCGATAAGGGAAAGATGGGTTAAAGACGATTGCCCACCAGTCTGTCGGTACAATAATGCCATTTTCAATGCTAAAACCTTGTGGCGTTTGCATCCAACTATTGGAAGACAGAATCCAGAACATGGAAATACAAGTACCAATTGCGACCATCAAGGTGGCAAAGAAATGGGCTTTGGGACTAACACGGCCCCAGCCAAACAGCATGATGCCTAAGAAACCCGCTTCCAAAAAGAATGCACTCAATACTTCATAGGTGAGTAGAGGACCTGTAACGCTCCCCGCGATTCGGGAAAACTCACTCCAGTTGGTTCCAAACTGATAGCTCATGACGACGCCGGAAACCACGCCCATACCAAAGGCCACAGCAAAGATTTTGACCCAATACTTAAACAGGTCCTTATAAATTGGATCTTTAGTCCGTAACCAACGCCACTCTAAAACAGCCAAGAAGCTGGCCAAACCGATAGAAATCGCAGGGAAAATAATATGGAAGGAGACGGTAAAAGCGAATTGTATTCTTGCCAATTCGAGTGCAGTAAAACCTAAAGTCATGACCGCACCTCATCTTGTTTTTGATGAGATAAACAGAGGGCTGATAAAGCCTCTACCCAACGAAGAGTATGATTAGAAATAGAAAACATGACTATAATCTCTTGAATATAAGTTTTTCAAAACTAAAAAGTTTTGAGCTTCAAGTCAGAATGATAGTAATAGTGGTGGTGCTCGACCTTGAGGAGTGAGAAAGAGTTGCTGAAGCTGAAAGAAAATATGAAAATAGTTTTCAATAAAAGCCAGAAAACGAACCTGAATCCTGACCAGAATGTGTTTTAGATCAACATCTGGTAAAGGTAGTACATGGCTATACACCACACAGTATTGACACTGATGGTTTGCATCATGGTGATGGTGGCTGGATGTCGTCTTCGCTTCAGTTGAAAGAGTTGGATGTTTATGCTCTATCACATCATGTTGTGGACTAAGCACATTATGGTGCGAAGTAGTCAAATGATGATCATGGAATGAAGAAGAGCTGTGAGGAGCTTGCAACAAAACTTGGGCAATAGTTTCACATACTGGAGAAACTTGATATTTCTCTGGCAGTAATGGCTGTAAGAACACAGCGATTTGTAAAAAGATTGCATAGAAGGCTAGCAATCTTCCAATCATCAACACCCGATTGATCTCTTTCTGGAAATCATTGGAGAAATACTATAACAAAGAAATCTCTTTTTTAAAGATATAATTAACGTTTTAATGAAAATACCTGTACTTGTGTACATTTTAAATACTTATCGAGAATATGATCTTAAATTTTTGTGTTTTACTCATACTTTAAAATTGAAATCAGAACCAGAGTTAAATACTCGAGAATAAATAACACAAATAATCTAGGTATGTTAGGCTGATGAGTTTTTCTTAAGAAACAGCTGCTATGACGTATGAACGGAAATCTAAGGCAGGGAAGTTTCAATGGTCATTTCTACGACCGAAATATTGGGCAATATGGGTCGCTTTAATTATTTTAATGATATTTTCAATCCTTCCATGGGCAATACAATGGAGAATTGCGGACATTCTGTCTAAATTGGCTTGGAAATCTCTCAAATCTAGACGTAAAACCACAATTAGAAACCTAGAAATCTGCTTTCCAGAAAAAAGTGAAGCCCAAATACAAAAAGAAGCGAAGCAGGTATTCTTTAATATGATGTTGGGCTTATTTGAAGCATTAAATGCTTGGTACAAACCACATTGGTTTAAAAATAGAATACACATCAAAGGTTTGGAACACCTTAAGACTTCAGAAGGCAAGGGAATAATACTTTTAGGCACACACACCACGCTATTAGATGCTGGCGGTTTTGTATGTGGTCGTTTTTTCGACTTAGATGTTGTTTACCGCCCTCAAAACAACCCGCTGCTTGATATGCTGATTTATAGATGTAGAGCTACAATTTATCAAAATCAGATTGCTAAAGATGATATGAAAGGATTAATTTCAAATCTAAAAAATAGACATGCAATTTGGTATAGCCCAGATCAAGATTTTGGGTTAAAGCAAGGGGTGATGGCACCTTTTTTTGGAATAGAGGCTGCAACAGTCACGGCCCACAGAAGATTGATTAAAATAACAAAAGCTTCGGCAATTCCTTTGTTTTTCTATCGTGATGGCGATATAAGAAACCCTCAATATCATGTTTTACTCGAACCGGCTTTAGAAAACTTTCCAAGTCTTGATGAAGTTGAAGATGCTACGCGAGTCAATTTAGCGATTGAAAATCAGATAAAAATGTACCCGACACAATATATGTGGTTCCATCGTCGTTTTAAAACGAGACCTGCTGGGTATGAAAAAATCTATTAAATCCGTCTTTGATAAATAACAGCCCTATTTTAAAAATCTATAATTATCTGAATGCATTAGCAAATAACGTATTGGTAGATCTAAGCAGTAATAGGGTTCACAAGTTAAGTTTAATCCGATCTTTGTGTCTGTTTTGAAGACACAAAGATCGGATTAATTGTGACTATTTTCTTTCTATTCTGTTTACATCCAAACTTTAAAAAAGCCAAAACCTGTAAAGTACGATCAAACTAAACAGGCATATCTAAATCATCAAAACTTTCTAAGGTTTTTCCTGCATCAAGATGTCTTTGATAATATTCGAGTCGGACTTCATCCAATACTGTACTGGAAAGACCGATGTTCCAATAACCAGTGACTTGTACATCTTTTTTAGGCAGCGATTTTTCTTCTATAAAAAACTGGCGAATTGCTCTGGCTTCATTGCGTTCACATGCAGCCCAAACGGTAATGTTATTCACCTGTTTTAATTGATAGGCCGCTTTAAGCAGCAGACCCATTTTCCCAGCTTGGTCTTGGCGTTCGCGGAGTAATAAATGTATCTGTACCTTTAAGCACTTAGGAAGGTATGCCAAGATCTGCGGCTCAGAACTCTCAATAAAAATATCTGCACTGCTCTCATCTGGCCAAAATTTTAGAATTGAATAAAGTGCTGGAAGGGCCGTTTCATCTGCAAACATGACAACATGTTTTTTCTCATTAAAATTTGGGACGAAGTGTGGTCTTGGCCCAATTAATTGAGTTTTTGTGCCTATTTTTGCCGTATGTACCCACTGCATAGCAGGACTTTCATCCTCATGTTCAATCAGATCTATTTCAACTTCATATTTGTCTCGATCAAATGAACGAATTGTATAAACACGGGTTAAGAGGGTGCTGTCAGCAGTTTGAGAAACTCCTAAGCGAACAGCTAAATTCGGCTTATCCCATAAATCAGGTTGATCAGTATCAATTTTTCCATGAACACGTAGGATGCTCGGGAACGGTCTTGATATGGCTGTAATGGTCATTTCAATCTGTTCCAGATTTCTCATATGGTCATTTTGTTTCAATATTTTTTTATCATTCGAGATCTGATTTTGCGTCGTCATTATCAATTTACTCAACATTATTAAGTGAAATTTCACTAATTATGCATGATAATGATAACTATTTGCAATTAAGTGATAAAAACAACTTAGAACTAGAGAACTTGTTTGTTCTCTAGCTCAAGTATGCAATCCGTTAAGACTAAAACTTTTCCCGTATCCAACCATATGCCGCAGCGAAGGGCAAAGCTGTTCTTGCTAAATAAGGAACATGCCAAAGTCCACCATGATTAGCATTTTCCATAATGAGCTCCAGAGGGTGATCCAATGGCTTTTCTGGATTGGTTGCGCTATCAGGATTGTTTAAGTCATGTACCCAGAGGGCGGCCATAATGGCATTGGTGGTTTCAGGGCTAAAAGTTTCGACCTTAAACAAATCCGCTCCAGAGAATGCTGCCTTAAGGATTGGATTTTTCACAACAGAATGGGTCGTGGTTGAAGGGGCGATATTAATCACCGTCTTTTGACCTCGTGCTCGTGTACTGATAGCAAACCACTGTTGTAGCCGCTTAGCCAATGCATAATTTGGCCCTTGTTCAATCACCATACAATCAGAAATACCGTACTGTTGACCATTATCTGATTCAATCAGCTGCTTGGTATTGGATTTGAAAAAATTGGATAAGGAAATATTGTGAATAGATCGGGTCAGTAACTTTTCTAAAATAGGACGTTGTTCAATTTTTTGTTGTATCGATTGCACCACAGCTTTGGGAATCGCATAGATATCTGTAGGTGTGAGCATGAACATAATGCTGCTGTCTGATTTTTTGCGACTCACTTGCTCCATGATGCTAATCATGGCGATCGAAACACGCACATGTTTTTCACCGTCTAAATATGCGATACCCGCTAAATCTAAAGTTTCAGTAAAGGTATTTAGCCAATTTGCAATCTCAGGTGTTTGAGTCAATAAATTCGCACCGAGCTGCTTTTCACCATTTGCCAAAGTGACTTGTGGCGCAATTAATGTGGCATTGCCTTGCTGAATGGTTTCAGTAATTTTGTCCCAGATTTTAGGTTGGGGTAAATCAATGGCAACAATATTGGCACGCCATTTTGCCAGCCAACTGAGTGGGCCTGCTTCAGATGCAGCACCGAATAGCACCATAGTCCGTGTAGATAGATCAAACCATTCTGGATGAGCTTGTAGCAACCGCAATGCTTTTGCATGGCTAGGCTCAATAATTCGTTGTGTTTCCCAACGATCGATTTGATCCAATAATGCTTGTCCCTGTAATTTTTTGCCATCAAAAGGAATGAACCATGGCTCAACAGTTGAAGGACCAGAACCTTTTAACACATAGTTTTCAAAAGGCTGATCAGTAATATTTAGCATCGCCTGTTCTAAAGAAGACTGTTGTGTCTCTCGATTGAACCTAAACAGTTCTTTCGCGCTAGCTAATCCATTTTGGGCAATCAATAAAGGGTGATGTACCGATGTAATTCCAGATTTAACCAACTCTTCAAAGTAAACTGGATATTTCTTTCTCCAATTTTTTTCAGCACTAAGTTGAGATGCATACGGAGAATCCACACTTTTAAGTGCGGCATATAAAATTTTCTTTGCTGTGTCCGTGGTACTAGGCTTATTTTTGCCAGATTTAATGGGGAATTGTATTCCATCAATTTTAGACTGTGATTTATTGCTCAATTCATTGCTCCCATTTTCTGAATAAAAAATTCAAAAACTAGCGTGGCTCTATGCTTTATTTAGTTTAAATTTCAGGATAAAGCGAAACAATGAAATACAAAATAGCGAAAAAACTGCAATTTTTAATGTTTTTAATATTGAGAGTAGGATATCAAAAAATGAGATAAATTATAAAAAACTAATAAATACAATTAACTATATTTTGTTTTTAGCTTTTCTTTCATTTTCCTAGATAGGTAAAATATTACTTCATGCACACTTAAGTTGTGTTAAACAAGCGTTATGACTCACGTAATAATGTCCATATAATTCTAAGTTTTTAGCAGCTAAAAACTTAAAATCAGTTTAAAGGATGATCCTTAAATAGCTGGACAATCCATTCAATAAAGACTTTTTGTCGTGGTGAAACCAGTGTCTTTGAAGGGTAGAGCAGAGAAACAGGCAGTGATGGCACAGCATAATTTTCAAGAATTTGACATAACGTTCCTTGCTTTAACTCTGGCGCTTGAGCGTATTGCGGGACTTGAATAATACCAAAATACTGTTTAGCTGCTGAGGTATACGTATGTGCTCCATTCACTTGAATCATATAAGGCAAATCATATAATTCGGTTTGCTGTTGAACAATGAATTCAAGTGGTAATGGTTTCTGTCGAGCTGTTGAGTAGAAGCCAATCATGAAATGATCTTTGAGTTCTGATAAAGATTGTGGTGTGCCATATTTTTCTAAATATTCTGGGCTTGCCAAGGTAATTTGTTCAATATCTCCAAGATGCCTGACAATTAAATCACTGTTGTTGAGATGTCCAATACGGATCACGCAATCAATTCCTTCTTTTATCACATCGACATAACGGTCGCTTTCAGTCAGTTGCAACTGTATTTGAGGAAACTCACTGAGAAATTCATGCAGTTTGGGGATAATAAAATAGCTGGCAAAAATACCATGTACTTCTATTTTTAACGTTCCTTTGGGTTTTGCATGTAGAAAATCATGATCCGATTCATTGATATAAGCGAGGATGTATTTACACCGCTCATAGTAAATTTCCCCTTCATCCGTGAGTCTAACCTGACGCGTAGTTCGAAATAACAAACGGGTATTCAACTGAATTTCTAATTGTTTAATGGCATCAGTTAAGGTAGAGCGAGGTGAATTCAGAATTTGAGCTGCCTTGGTAAAACTCTTCTGTTCTACAACCTGTATAAAAGCAGACATCGCATTTAATTTATCCATCACGCTTGCATCCTTTGTTCGGTTTATTCGGATAAAGATTTCAGAATTAGCTAGATTATCCAGACATATCTGAACAGTACCATACAACTCACTAGATGCTAAATTTCATTCAATGAGGCCATAAATGAGTACAACAGTTCATGCAAATCAGAAAAAAGTGATTTTAATTACCGGTGCTTCTCGAGGGATTGGTGCGTTTACTGCAAACCTATTAGCGCAGCAGGGTCATACCATCATCGTTAATTATGCCAATAATCATCAAGAGGCCAATGCTGTAGTCGCAAAGATCCTAGCATTTGATGGAACAGCATCTTGCTTTAAAGCAAATATCAGTCAATCAAATGAAGTGACAAGACTATTTGATTATGCAGTTCAAACTTATGGACGAGTAGATGTATTGATTAATAATGCAGGAATTATGCAATTAAATAGAATTGAGCAGATTGATGATGAAAGCATTGACCAAATTTTGGCAATCAATCTTAAAGGTCCTGTATATGCCATGCGAGAAGCTGCAAAGCGACTGACTCATGGCGGTAAAATTATTAATTTATCCAGTAGTGTTGTTGGAATGAAACTTGAAGGCTACGGCATGTATACCGCTTCAAAAGCAGCAATTGAATCGTTAACGGCTATTTTGGCCAAAGAGTTAAGGGGTAAAAATATTACTGTAAATGCAATTGCGCCTGGACCGACGGTAACAGAACTTTTTCTTGAAGGTAAAAGTGATGAGTTGCTTGCTCAACTGAGTAAAGCCGCACCGTTAGAACGTCTAGGTAGTGTGGAGGATATTGCTGCAGTTTTGGATTTTGCGGTCAACGAAGGAAGTAACTGGGTGAATGCCCAAGTGCTTCGAGTAAATGGTGGGATTATATAAATTGAATTCATTTAGCCGAAACTTAATGCTCTTATGCTTCGGCTAAATTATTTATTAGATGTATAAATCCGTCAATAGACGGAAGAATGGCGGCTAATCCATTATTTTAGAAGCAACAATAGCAGAGCTAGCTGCAATATTTATAGGAAAAAGAACAAGACAAGGCTCGAGTTAAAGAGCACTTCTCAAAATATAAAATAATGAAATGACACAATGCCTTTCCACAATGATGGGTTCAACTAAAAATATCGCAGATATGTTGTAGAAATGCTTGTTCAATCTGTGAAAATTGGGAATACTCAAGCCCGTAAAATTCGGACTGTAAAATTATCTTTTGGGGTTAGGCAACTATTGTGAAAACGTATCCATTTTCTCGTTTACAAAAAGCATTATTGGCGGTTGGTTCATTTTCATATTTAGGACTAAGTCCTGTATTTTTACATGCTGAGGAACCTCAAAGGCTTGAAACAATCACTGTAACCGCTGAAACCATACCAACGATCTATTATCAACCCCAAATAAACTTATCGGGTTTTACGCAACAACAGCTTGCTGACTTTCCAGCATCGATCAGCACAGTAACTGCTGCACGGATTGCAGATCAACATGCTAAAACATTAACGGACATTATCAAGAATGATGCAGCGGCAGGTGATGGCTATGCACCAATTGGTTATTACCCAAATATTGTCATGCGTGGTTTTGCCCTTAACTTGGGATCAAGTTATTTACTGAATGGTAACTTGCTGCGCGGTGAGCAAAATGTTGCGCTTGAAAACAAAGAACAAGTTGAAATTTTAAAAGGTATCAGCGCAATTCAAAGTGGTATGTCTACTCCGGGTGGTGTCGTCAACTATGTAAGCAAGCGACCAAAAGATATTCGTTCACTGACGCTTGAAGTAGACAGTCATGGTGGTAATCGCGTAGCAACCGACCTTGGCGGTTTATTTGGTGAAGATCAGCAGTATGGCTATCGTATCAATCTGGCCAATGAAGAAATCCATCCCTATGTTGAACATGCAGATGGAAAACGTTTGTTTGGTTCTTTGGCTTTAGATTGGAAAATTTCAGATCGTTCAAAACTCGAATTTGATCTCGAGTCTCAACGTCAACGCCAACGATCAGTACCGGGTTACCAGTTACTAGATGGTAAAACTGTGCCTACAGGTGTTGACTGGAATCGTTTGCTTGGTTATCAAAGCTGGAGCAAACCCGTCACCAATGAAAGCCTAAATGCAGGCTTAAAATATACCTATCAAATCAATAATAACTGGGCGACCAATCTCAGCGCTTCTCAAAGTCGAGTCGTGGTCGATGATTATTCTTCATTCGCATGGGGATGTTATACAGATGCATGCCAAACCAAAGGGAGTACTTTTGACGAAAATGGTAACTACGATATTTATGACTATATAAATCCTGACGATAGCTATTTAACCAACCAATTTAAAGCTGGACTAAATGGCACATTTAATACAGGAGCTTGGCAGCATAAGCTCATTTTAGAATTATCACATAGCTACAAACGTCATGCGCAATATGATGCTATATTCCGAGACCCGGAATTAACAGGAAATATTTATAATGATCCTGAATCATATACACCAAGTGAAAAAGCTTTAGGCAATCATTACACATCATTAAAGAGCCAACAAACGGCCTTAAATTTACTCGACCAAATTGATTTTAATCACGAATGGTCAGTTATTGCTGGTGGGAAATTACTGCATTTAAATGAAGATGCTTATGATGCTGAAGGGCATAAAATTAGAGATACTAATTTTAATCGCTTCTTGCCACAGTTTGCATTGATGTATCAACCTTGGGAACTTACGCATGTGTATGCATCTTACGCCAAAGGTTTAAGCGATGGAACTCAAGCACCTGCTTATGCTATAGGCAATCCTGATAAAGGGATTGAAGGCAATGCTTATGCAACTCTGGCTCCGTTGCATTCAACTCAGTATGAAATAGGGATTAAACAGCAGTGGAAAAATTTACTTTTCACGGCAGCCGTATTTGATTTAAAACAAGACAACCAATATACCAATTCAGATAATTACTATCTTACAGATGGCAAGCGACATAATCTTGGCTTAGAGCTTGGGGCACAGGGTCGTATAGGACAAAGTTTAGATATTACATCGACTTTAGCCCTCACACGATCACGTTTAAAAGATATACAGGTTAACGAATATCAAGGTCATCAAACTCAAAATACACCTGCTGTGCGTTTTGCGAGTTATCTGTCTTACCAACTTCCACAAGTTGATGGCTTACGTTTATTGGGGGGGATGCAATACAGCAGTAGTAAATATGCAGAGAAAACAGGCACCGTGAAAGTGTCTGGTTATACTGTATTTAATGTAGGTACGGCGTATAATTTCCGTGCTAATGGTTATGATAATACACTCAGACTGAACGTAGATAACTTATTTAATAAAAAATACTGGCGAGATGTTGGTAATTTTGCTGGGGATGATTACTTATTTCTTGGTGCACCTCGCACGGCACAGTTGTCATGGAGCGTTAATTTCTAACTTACTATAAAATATAGATATTCTCTTTATCTATTAAAGATAAACCGAATATTTTGAAAAGACCAGTTAAGCTATTAGCTGGTCTTTTTCTTTAATGCTATACAAAAATAATCTTTATCAGTGTTTCAATAAGTATGAAATATAACGTAAATTCAATATTTTTGTTTTATAAATAGAACAATTCGTCTTAATAATACTGCTGTGTTCCTTTTCTTAATTTGCAATATTAATCCTGTGTTCAGAAAACATCGATAAACAAGGAAATTCAATATGAGCCATTCAAATTTAGAACTATTGACTGCACAAAACTGCCAAATTATTTTTATCGACCATCAGCCGCAAATGGCATTCGGCGTACAGTCGATTGATCGTCAAGTACTAAAAAACAATACAGTTGGTTTAGCAAAGGCCGCTAAAGTTTTTAATATTCCAAGCATCATTACGACTGTTGAAACAGAAAGCTTTTCAGGCCATACCTATCCCGAACTCTTAGATGTATTTCCTCAAGCACCATTATTAGAACGTACTTCAATGAACTCTTGGGATGATCAGAAAGTGCGTGATGCCTTAGCAAATAATAAACGCAAAAAAGTAATTGTTTCAGGCTTATGGACAGAGGTATGTAATAACTCATTTGCTTTAAGTGCGATGCTCGAAGGAGGTTATGAAATTTACATGGTTGCAGATGCTTCGGGTGGTACCAGCAAAGAAGCACATGACTATGCAATGCAACGAATGATCCAAGCGGGTGTCATTCCAGTGACATGGCAACAAGTTTTACTTGAATGGCAACGTGATTGGGCAAAACGTGATACTTATAATGCAGTAATGGATATTGTTCGGGAACATTCAGGTGCCTACGGGATGGGTGTCGACTATGCATATACCATGGTACATAAAGCAGCAGAACGGACCACTTCACCACACGAAGTATTAGCGCCGATTGCAGCGAAATAATTAAAAATGGTGGAGGCATGATATGCCTCCACGACCTAAAACTGAAAATAATAAGGCTAGGCTCGGAGGGAATGACGGATGTCAGACGTTCAATTGATTTTAAGAAATGCCAAAATAACCACCCTTGATGAACAGAGTTCAGAGGCGCAAGCGATTGCAATTGCTGATGGAAAAGTTGTAAAAACGGGCAGTGATGATGACATCATGCGCTTATCAAACAGTACAACCAAAGTGATTGATTTAAATGGCCGTCGAGTAATTCCAGGTTTAAATGATAGCCACTTGCATATTATTAGAGGTGGTTTGAACTACAACATGGAGTTGCGTTGGGAAGGTGTTCCTTCACTTTCAGATGCATTAAGACTGTTAAAAGAGCAAGCAGAGAATACACCAGCACCACAATGGGTTAGAGTCGTGGGCGGTTGGACTGAATTTCAGTTTGTGGAAAAAAGAATGCCAACACTGGAAGAGTTGAATCGCGCAGCGCCAGATACCCCCGTATTTGTCTTACATCTTTATGCCAGCGCTATGTTGAATCGCGCAGCACTTGATGTGCTGGGCTTTAATAAAGATACACCAGACCCACCAGGTGGAAAAATTGAGAGAAATGAGAGGGGTGAGCCGACAGGACTACTTCTCGCGACACCATCCGCAATGATTCTCTATTCTACTTTAGGAAAGGCACCAAAACTGCCGCTTGAAGATCAGGTCAATTCTACACGTCATTTTATGCGTGAACTCAATCGTTTAGGCATTACCTCCGCAATTGATGCGGGAGGTGGTGGTCAAAATTATCCTGATGATTATGAAGTGATTCAGTCTCTGCATAATAATGATCAAATGACAGTTCGGATTGCTTATAACCTATTTGCGCAAAAAGCAGGAGAAGAACTTGATGATTATAAAAAATGGACGGAGATGACATTCCCTGGTGATGGCGATGAATTACTGAAGGTAAATGGCGCAGGGGAAAATCTGACATGGTCAGCAGGAGACTTTGAAAATTTCTATGAACCACGACCAGATTTACCTGAAAAGATGGAAGCTGAACTAGAAAGCATTGTTGAGTTGTTGGCTGAAAAGAAATGGCCATTTCGCATTCACGCCACCTATGATGAAAGTATTAATCGTTTATTGAATGTCTTCGAACGCGTCAACGGTAGACAGCCTTTTGCGACGCGTTTCATTATCGACCATGCTGAAACTGTTTCAGATCGAAATATTGAGCGGATTGGTGCTTTGGGTGGTGGTATTGCGATTCAACATCGTATGGCCTATCAAGGAGAGATCTTTGTTCAGCGTTATGGTTTGGACGCTGCAAAATCGACTCCACCTGTGAAAAGAATGCTGGAGTTAGGCGTGCCTGTTGGTGCAGGTACCGATGCTACACGTGTTGCTTCATATAATCCGTGGGTCTGTTTAAGTTGGTTAAGTACAGGCAAAACAGTGGGTGGTTTACCACTTTATGATGAACAAAATCTATTAGACAGAAAAACAGCGTTAAAGCTCTGGACCAAAGGCTCTGCATGGTTCTCTGGAGAACATCAGCATAAAGGTGCGTTAAGTTCAGGTGAGCTTGCCGACCTGATAGTGCTTTCAGATGACTACTTTGCTGTGGACGATGATGAAATTCAGTGGATTGAGTCTGTTATGACGGTGATGAATGGCAAAATTGTCTATGCAGGGGCAGAGTTTAAGGATCAAGATCCATCGATTCCACCAGCATCACCAGATTGGTCACCAGTCAAACGTTTTGGTGGGCAATGGCGACGGTCAGAAAATCGCAATGCACCTTCGTTATCACCGTTACAAAGTAGCTCGGCAGCGTGTGCGTGTTCTAGTAGTTGTGGTATGCATGGGCATAGCCATGCATGGATGCTGGATGTGCCCATTAATGACAAAGACAAAAAGTCTTTTTGGGGTGCATTGGGCTGCTCTTGTTTCGCTTTTTAACTTGGATCCGCAGATAGATTTCACTTTATTTTAAGTGAAATCTAGGGAAAAGCACGATGAAAATGTATTTGATCTCTTTAGCTGCTGGGCTTTTGGTCGGTGTCATATATTACTTGTTGAATGTTAAGTCACCAGCACCACCGTTAGTGGCATTGTGTGGCCTGTTAGGAATGGTGATCGGTGAACAATTACTTCCTGCGCTAAGAAATTTAATCAGTTGAAATTTAGCCGAATATAGGCTTGTTTTTTAGGAATTAGAAGATGGATGAGATTATAAAAAAACAGCCCTTGAGCTTATGGGATAGTTGTCGAGATCCTGTATTACTCACTGTCGTAGGCGGTGCAATCGATACCATAGGTTTTATTGCACTATTCGGCTTTTTCACTGCACATGTAACAGGAAACTTGGTACTGGCTGGGGCAGCATGGGTGAGTGGTGGGTCGGGTATCTGGATTAAACTTGCTGCGATCCCATTGTTCATTGTGACAGTGGCGATCACCAAATATTGTATCGATCGTAGTGCTCAAAAGAGTAAGACGCTGAGTTATCTATTTCTTGGTGAAGCCATTTTTTTAACGGGCTTTATGCTCTCTGGGCTTTATTTCGAGCCGTTCAACAATGCAAATAGTCTCACAGTCGCACTTACAGGCGGTCTGGGTTTAATTGCCTTGGCAATTCGAAACACATCAAGTAAAACGCTAATTAAACACATTAGTCCAAGTACAATGATGACAGGAAATACCACCCAGTTAGGGATCGATATTTCAAATTATATGAGACAGACCAGTCCTGAAAATAAACGGAAATTGTTGCAAAGTTTAAGCATTGTTGTTGGTTTTATTGTGGGTGCATTTTTGGGGGCGATTCTTTATGTTTACCTCGATTTTTGGAGTGTCGTTTTCTTTATCATTCCTGTGCTTTATTTGGCTTATCTTGCAGCTCATCATCGTTTTGTTCAACCTGAAACATAAACGGACAGAGTTAGATATATATTCAGTGCTTTGTTGTTGAATCGTGATGAATGAGGTTGTATCGCATGGTAATCAATAGAAAAACGCTAATAAAGGGCATTGTTTTGCTTTGTCTCTTTTACAGCTTATCTGCCTGTCAGCTCGTCAAACTTCAACAACGAAGCTTAAGTGCATCCTTAACCGATAAAACTCAAAGCATCTTAACGAGACCTCAATTAAGTGATTCCTCACAAAATACCTTGCTTCTGGCTGGTATTCCAGCCAATGAATGTATCAATCAGCCCGATAGATGTGTACAGACTTTAGAAAAAAAACTAACTGATAATAATGAACAACGTTATGCTGCAGCCAGTGAAGTGTATTTGGCTCAGGCTTTACGGTTAAGTGAAGAAAAAAAATGTCATGTATCGTTATTGGAAAGACAGCATTTAACGAAACAAAATCAGTGTTTAGATCAAGTACTGACTTTACTTGATCAAAGTATCCGTTTTAGCTATGCCTATTTATTCGAAACGCAACATACACCCCAACAACGTATTTTTGATCAGAGGCAAACGCAGGTTCGGCTTTTTTATAACGTGGCACTTTCACGATTGATCACGACGGCTTATTTACGCTATCAATTCACTCAGTTTCCAAAACAATTACTCATTAATCAGCATCGTTACTCTTTCAATTTCGATGATTATCCAGAATTAGCAACGACAGATATTCAATTACTGCAGTCGAGCTACAATATGCGTTTTTCTGGATTTTACAGTGTCAATCGTCGAGATGGCTTTGGTTCTGAATTTGTGTTGGTTGCAAAGAATAAGCAGCCATTCAACTCAGATTATGTTTATGATCCAGAAACCTTTTATGCCGCTCAGGAAAATCCATATATTCACACAGCAAGATATTTATCTGTTACTGCTGTAGCACAACCATTGAAACAGACCCAAGTTGAAGATTTACTTCGAGATGCCGCATTAGAAATCAAGCTGATTGATCCTTTTCGCCATGATGAGGTTCAGGTCGCGGGTGGGAATTATTTATTAACAGCGAATTATTCAGCACCATATGGTCTTTGGTTAGCAGAAAATAACTTAGGTGGTACAGGCTACAAGAGCTTGATCGATCGTAAAGAACAGTTGAGCATGCCACATTTATTCATGTTGGAGCCGTATCAAGCGAATAAAAAAATTATTATCTTTGTCCATGGCTTAGCAAGTAGTCCCGAAGCATGGATTACTCTGACGAATGATATTTTAGGGGATGATAACTTACGTAAGCAATATCAGGTTTGGCAGGTTTTCTACTCTACCAACATGCCGATTTTAGAAAGCCGTGCCCAGATTTATGCTTTGTTGAAACAGGCATTTTCAATGCATGATCCTAAAGATGCTGCAATGTCTGACGCTGTTCTGATTGGACATAGTATGGGTGGTATTATTAGTCGTCTGATCATGGGGCAGGGTGATATCCGTCAGCAGGCTGTTGAAGCCATCAATAATGATAAAGCACATGATTTTATTTTCTCACCTGCCGTCAGTAAGCGCTTTATCTTCCGTCCAATTGATCAAATTAACCGTGTGATTTTTATTGCAACACCGCATAAAGGTACTGCCTATGCAGATCGCTGGTTTACACTCGCGTTACGCAAAGTTATTCATTTACCCAGCAAGTTTTTAACTGCAGCCGAGGTTACGGTCAAAGAAAAGAAGATTGATTTACATCAGATGAAAAATAATCTTTCCTCAGGCATCATTGAAAATGGACCAAGTGATTTAAGCTATCAGTCCAAATTTATGAAAATGAGTCAGGATGTTCAACCAATAAAGGGTTTAGCGTACCATTCAATCATTGGTAATCTCACGCAAAGCCAAGACCCCAAAAAAATGACAGATGGGATTGTGCCATATACCAGCTCACATTTAGAGGGTGCATTATCTGAAAAAATTATCCAAGGTGGACATTCGATTCAGGAAAAACCAGAAGCGATTTTGGAGTTAAGACGAATTTTAAAATTACATGCGAAACAGCATCCCTTGCCACAATGATGATTTAGAGTCCAACAATTTGATGATGGGAACTGTAGTCTCTAAATTTTAGTTATCTCTTAAGATTGCTTCCCCTGTGCGCGGATTGGTGAGGGTCACATTTTCTAAAGCACGAATCAACCAAGATCCGTTCTGTTTGCATAGCACAGCAAGAATTAAAGTATCTACCTGATGTACACCAGCAGGGTGAGCTAGACCTGCTGTTAATCTGCTCCAAAAATGGATAATCACCACTTCATCGGTGATTGGACTCAACTCTATGATTTCATTCTGAAGCGTCGAATCTCGATAGATGGTTTCATGAATAGGACGATGTAAGGCAACAATTTCTTCTATACCTTTTACATAGTGCCCAAAGCGATTTACAAAACTTGCATCCTCACAAAATAGCGAGGCAAACCCAGCCATATCGTGCTCATTCCAAGCCATTTGAAATAAATATGGGATTTGTTCAGGGGCAGTTGCTTTAGTCATGATCTTTTCCTTAGCTCAATCCCTTGATCAACGCACTGATCGTCATTTCTTTTAAGATATTCGGATTTCCCCAAGGATATTCTGGAATACCAATCAGACTTAAGGTGATACCTAGCATACTACAGAGTAGAACGTTCTTGATTTCGTTCGCATCACCTGCATGTATTTCACCACGGGCTTGTGCTTCCTTAATCGCACGCGTGTAAATTTCTAATTGCGGAACTGCTTGTGAAGCATCGACAAAATAATGTTCCTCAGCATTTTGTGGATGATCTTCAATGAGGAAAATTGCTCTGCAATCATTTGGTCGATTTAACCAAAAATCAACTTGAGCAGTACACAGCTTTTCGAGTCGTTCTGATTCAGGACTGTTGTTGTAGCATTCTTCCAGCTCAAGCATTAAATCTAAAAAAATCACTTCCCAAATATGGTGCAGTAACTGTCTTTTACTCGGAAATAAGGTGTAGAGCGTTGCAGGTAAACAGTCTGCTTGGGCTGCAATTTTACGCATAGATACACCTTCGTATCCATGTGCTGCAAATAGGTCTCTGGCCGCCTGAATAATTACATTTCGATTGGCTTCGATTTGTTCCTGACTGCGCGGTGGACGTCCACGGCGGGGTGCTTTTATTTGATTATTTTCCATAGCTATTGATTTTAGTGAACGTGTTCCATAAAATCAAATTTAATTTTAATGAACGCGTTCATTAAAATATGGATGATAATTTTAAAAGTAGGAAATAATGATGGATACTCAAACAACTGAAAAAATGTGGGATGTAATTGTGGTCGGTGCTGGTTTAGCAGGTTTAAAAGCAGCATTGGAATTAAAGAAAGCGGGCAAAGATGTATTACTTTTAGAAGCGCGTGATCGTGTCGGTGGGCGCTCAAAAGCAGGTAAAATCTATGGAGAAACCATTGATCTAGGTGGGCAGTGGGTTGGTCCGCAACAAAAACTGTTATTGGCACAGGCACAAGAACTAGGTGTCAAAACCTATCCTCAATTTATCAAAGGCGCGAGCTTGGTTAGTCGTAATGGTTTAGTCAAATCATATCGCTCCAATATCCCCAAGCTCCCAATTGCTTCACTGCTTGAAATCGCACTACTTGAACGTCGCTGGAATAAAGAAGCTCAAACATTGCCGAATGGTGAACCTTGGTTAGCAGCACATGCAAAGCAATGGGATGCGGAGTCGGTTGAAAGTTGGTTGTTAAAGCATGTACGTACAGACGGTGCGCGAGAATTTATGCGAACCATCGTAGGGGCACTCTTCTGTTGTAATACCTCTCAATTGTCCTATCTGTTTTTCCTCGAATATTTTAGACAAGGGCATGGACTTGAAGTTCTTATTTCAACTGAAGGTGGGGCACAGCAAGATAAATTCATCGGTGGTGCATGGCAAATTTCCAGACTGATTGCAGATCAATTACAAGACCATTTAATCTTAAATTCACCCGTTTTAGCTGTTGAGCAGCATGTAGATCATGTAAAAGTTGTGTGTAAAACCCAAAGCTATAAGGCAAAAAATATCATCATTGCCACACCGCCTGTACTCGCATCCAAAATTCATTACACACCACCGCTACCTACAAAGCGTGAACGCTTATTACAAAGTATGACCATGGGTGCTGTGATCAAAGTCCATTTGGCCTATAGCAACGCTTTTTGGAAGCAACAAAACTTAAATGGTGCTGTGGTTGCGACAGATCGAGCTGTCAGCGTTGTGTTTGATCAATCTCCAGAAGGGGCAAATCATGGTGTTTTACTAGGCTTGATCGAAGGTGATTATGCAATTGAGTTAAGTTCGCTGGATGTTGAAGCACGTCGTCAACGGGTCATTGCAGATTTTGTTTATTACTTTGGTCAACAAGCAGCACATCCTTTGGAGTATATAGAACAAGACTGGCTCACCGAAGAGTGGTCTCAAGGGGGATATGTTGCACATATGCCACCAGGGGTGATGACCACTTATGGCGATTGTATCAGACAGCCTGTCGATCGAATTCATTGGGCGGGCACAGAAACAGCAACCGAATGGAGTGGCTATCTAGATGGTGCTTTACAGTCAGGTATACGCGCTGCCAAAGAAATTATTCACAAACAGACCTTAAGTCTGTGATTATTCAGTAGACACCTTGAATTACATGACCTTCATTCTGATGAGTAAGGAATAAATATGCGGTCTCAACAGTTTCTAAATGGAATTCACTATGAATTGCAAAATCGTGCTTTTGCGCTTAGCGCAATTGTACGTATCGCCAATCGCGTACAGGGAACACAAGAATATATTTTCTGGAGTGCCTATGAAAAGTTAGAACGATTCAATACACCACATTATTTTGCATATGCAGAGAAGTTAGGCCTCGATGCAACACCATCTTTTTTGACCAAGGCAAAAGCATCAATGATTAGTTCAACGCCATCATTCTTATTGGATGAATTACTTAAGCTGGTTTATGCAAAAACTAAAGTTTATATGGAGGATTTAAAACAAGTCCATGCTTTAGGAGCAGATGCAGATCGTGAGTTTCTAGACTATATGCTTGCACAAGAGCAAGTCCAAATTGAATTGATGGAACTAGCAATCAAGAAACAATATCGTAAAATTCCGCCTAAAATTGAGCAGTTTATCCAGCATTAGCGAGACAAGAAATTGGTTTAGAGCGTGTTTTATTCTTATGAATTGAAAGTAAATCGTCCTATAGCTGCATCGATATAGGACGATTAAACAAATAAAATGGCTAAGTCATTAAACGCACATAATTATTTAGATTCGGACTTTATCATATATCCTTTTCGCAGCTGATGTGATCGCTAACATATGAATAACCCCATGAATCATGCCTTCTAACAAATGGAAGTTCACATTAACGCCAACAGCTTGCAATCTCTCTGCGTACTTTTCACCATCATGTCGAAGTGGATCATATTCACAAACAAAAATTGTGGCATCAGGCAAGTCTTGTAATGAATGGGCAAGCAAAGGGCTGACAAGCTCATTTACTTTGTCTGCCTCAGCATTAACATATTGATCCCAACAATAAGCCATAGTTGCCGTCGTTAAGCCATAGCCCTGTGCATATGTTTGATAAGAAGCGTTACTCATGGTGGCATCTAATGCTGGGTAGAACAGCAGTTGATGAATGATTTTAATATCAGGATGTTGTTTTGCCAGTAGGCAGGCCGCTGCTGCAATATTTGCTCCAGCACTGTCTCCACCCACTGCAATACGATTTTTATCAAGACCAAATACCGAAGCATTTTCCTGAATATAAGACAGTGCCGTAAAAAAATCGGTTAATGGTATTGGGAATTTAACTTCTGGCGCTAAACGATAGTCGACGGAGAATATCACTTGCACCGTTGATTCAGCCAATAAACGACAAGCACGGTCCCATGCATCTAGGCTGCCAAGACACCATCCACCACCGTGAGCAAACACCATCGCTGGACGTTGTTGCACATGTTCTAAAACATAAGGAACATAAACACGAACTTCAATTTCTGCTTGATCCTCGGTCATCACCCTAAAACTATGTTGATAAGATGAGTCCCGTTCAACGCCTTGTTGTTGGATAATCGATTGATTTACCTGTGCTCTCAGTTCATCCAATGTGTTTGCAGCGGGTAATGCAGACTGAGACTTAAGCCAATTTTCGATTTCAATATCTAAAGTCATCTTGCTTTTTCCTGCTGTAAAAAATTAAGAATCAATGAACAAAATACTTCTGGTTGTTCTTCCATAATGAAATGACCACAATCTTGGACAATCGCACTGGATAACTGAGTACTCACTTTTTTCATGGTTTCATAAGGTGCATCACTTGTTGCATGCTCTGCACCGATTGCGAATACGGGCATGTTTAAAGTTTTGGTTTCCCTAATTTTATTCTGACGAATAGTTTCAGGGATGGCGCGATAGTAATTAAAACCTGCTGTTATATGCCCTGAAACCTTATAAGCCTCTATATAGGTTTCAGCGGCAACTTTATCTCGATGCCATGACCATTTATCAAAAATATAATTGAGATAAGTTTCTTCCCGCCCCATCACTAAAGCTTCAGGCAAATCGCTAATCTGATTAAACATAAAATGCCAGAGAAAAATATTCTGTTCAGGTGGAACAAAAATTGGGGGCGGTGGAGCCAACCCAGGAATTACAGCTTCTGTGACCGCAAGATGAGTGACTGATTCTGGAAAGTCGCAGGCGAGTGCATAGCCAACCCACATTCCAATATCATGCCCAATAACGGCATAGCGATGATGTCCAAGTTCGGACATCAGACTCGATAAAATGGCTGCAATATGTCCAGTATCATAATGACCATTCAGTGGAGCTGAATATCCCGTTCCAGGTGGATCAACCGCAATCGCTTGATAACCATGTCGAGCCAACTCAGCCATGACGTGTCGCCATGCATACCATGTTTGTGGCCACCCCGAAATCAGTAAAACAGCGGGCCCATTGCCTACAGATACATAATGTAATTTTTTACCTTCAATATTCATGTAGTGATGATTAAATTGATTTAATAATTTTTCAGTGTGCGTCGTCATCATTATTTCTCGTTCTACGCTTAAATGCCCAATAATTGGTTGATTTGTGATTGATTTACGGGCGCAGCAGCAAAGTCATCAAATATTTTATCGGTCACATGGATAATATTTTGTCTAATAAATTCAGCGCCTTCGCGTGCACCATCATCTTTATTTTTTAGACAACATTCCCATTCCAAAGTTGCCCAACCCTGATAGTCGTTATGTGCTAATTTTGAGAAAATCGATTTAAAATCAACTTGACCATCACCTGTAGACCGGAAGCGGCCAGCTCGATCGCCCCAATTTTGATAGCCACCGTACATGCCTTGACGACCTGTCGGTGTGAACTCGGCATCTTTTACATGGAACATACGAATGAAGTCTTTGTAGATATCTAAGTATTCTAAGTAGTTCAGTTGTTGAAGAATAAAATGGCTCGGATCAAACAAGATCTGACAACGCGGGTGATGATTGGTACGTTCTAAAAACATTTCAAAGCTAATACCATCATGCAGATCTTCACCAGGATGAATTTCATAGCATAGATTGACATCGTATTCATCACAGGAATTTAAGATCGGAGTCCAACGGCGAGCAAGTTCATCAAAAGCTGTTTCAATCAGCCCTTCAGGACGTTGTGGGAAGGGAAAGATATAAGGCCATGCAAGAGAACCGGAGAAAGTTCCCATATCATGTAGCCCTAAACGTGCCGATGCTTGGATTGAGGCAAGCATCTGCTGTTCAGCCCATCGCGTTCTTTCTTCTGGCTTGCCATGTAGGTCAGCAGGTGCAAAGCCATCGCACAAAGCATCGTAAGCGGGGTGGACCGCCATTAATTGACCAAAAATATGCGTGGTTAATTCACTTATTTCTAAGCCATTGTTATGGAGTGTAGCTTTAATTTCATCGCAGTAGTCTTGGCTTTCTGCGGCTAAATTCACATCAAAGAATCGCTTATCCCAAGCAGGCAGTTGAACAGCCTTGAAGCCATTGTCCGCAACCCATGCTGCAATACTTGCTAAATTGTTGAATGGAAAAACATTATCACTGAACTGCGCGAGATGAATACTTGGCCCTTTGATTGTTTGCATCTTTGAAACCCAATTAGTTGTCGATCAACAAACAATAGGCTGAATATTATTTAAAAACAACTTATTTTTTCAAATGAATGTCGATAATTGGGTTTGGATACAACAAATCATATTGATTTATTTGCGAAAAATATTTTTCCGATTAATAATAAAAAACACTAAATTTGAAAAAAGAAGCACTATGGCGGGTCGACCAAGAGAGTTTGATAGAGAAAAAGCGTTGGTCAAAGCACGGGATTTTTTCTGGCAACATGGCTATGAAGGAACATCCATGTCGGATTTAGTTGATGTTTTGGGTATTGCTTCGGCACGTATTTACAAAGCCTTTGGTTCAAAAGAAGCTTTATTTAGAGAAGCCGTTAAACATTATGAAGAACATGAAGGCGGATTTGCTGTCCAAGCATTGCAACAACAAGATATTAAAGCGGCCATCAATCAATTATTTCAAGATGCGATAAAACTTTATACGCAAGTGAACCACGCTTATGGCTGTATGGTTGTCTCTGCAGCAAGTGTATTAAGTGAAGAAAATCAAGATCTTCTCGTGTGGATGAAACAGCAGCGAATTGAGCGTATTGACGGTCTGATTCAACGTTTTGAGCAAGCTAAACTGGATGGCCAATTGCGTGAGGATGCCGATCCTGAACAATTAGGGCAATATTATGGGTTGGTTTTACATGGCTTATCTGTACAGGCAAGAGATGGTTATTCAGAACAAGTGCTATTATCAAACATCAGCTTTGCGCTTAAAAATCTAGATCAATATTTGGTAAAACCTTAGCAAATTAATAGCAGTCTATACTCGCCGTCTTTCTCAGCAGGTGCTCGGTGCACACATGGTGGGACTTGTTGCGTTGGATGATCAACTGCTAAACGCCAAAGATGTCCTACGCCTAAATTCACTGGGTTTACATCTGGCTTAGGTTGATAATGCAAATCAAAGAAATACTCTGAGAGGAACGTTTCAAACTCAGCATCTGGACCATTATATAATTTCTTGAGTTTGTCTCTTATTTCTGGGATCAAAATCTTTTGCTCAACTTGATCATGAGCTAGAATATCACTTGCAGGACCATAATACGTACATAAAAAAGTATCTGTTTCGATAGGTGATCGATCCACATGATATGAATATACATCGGTTGAAATGAAATCGAGGTCTTCGTCACGCTCATAACTTTTAAGTAAATTTAGGCACGGCGATGCGCCTAAATCAGTCAGTAGCTGTATATCAGTTAATATCCTTTCTCTTGCTAAACCTCCTTTTTCTGAAAGTTGTAATGCCAAAAGATTCTCAACAGAAACCTCTGTAATATTCTCTTTTAATTCAAGTTTATTCACAACTTCTTCAAAATCACCAACCAAATTTCTATACCAGCAAAGGGCATTCATATCACCTTGAAAATGGCTATTGATAAGCTCAGAAAAACTAGAAACCGTTTTAATTTGGGTATTGTCAGAAAAGGGATTTTTCATATCAGAATTAAAAATAGATCATAGCTCATTATACAAGTAACTTTAGAGAAATGTCGTATGTACATTTATATTCAGTAAGCTTAACTCTTATTTAATGGTTTTGATTTATGCTATTGATTTTTTTAATAATTTATTTTGGTAAGTGATTTTATATATATTCTAGATAATTGAATAAACAAATGGGATTTTCATTAATCTGCAATGTAATCGGCACAAAATAAACAATGGAAAAATTTACGTCTAATCGCGTATTAGAAAAATCACTTTTTATAAAATATAGAGTAACTCATGACTTCTATGCATGCACTAACAAATGGTCAGGAACACTGTTTGGAAACTTATATAAATCGAGAGTTATCATTATTAGAGTTTCATAAACGAGTGCTTGCACAGGCAAAAGATGATGGGCATCCACTACTAGAACGCCTTAATTTCTTAATTATTTTTTCTCGCAATCTGGATGAGTTTTTTGAAATCCGTGTTGCAAGCCTAATACAACAAATGAATTTGTCGACTCAGACGGTAGGGCCCGAAGGAACCACTCTCACAGACGTATTACAACAAATTTCTAAAGTCGTTCATGAGGCAGTTGAACAACAATACAAAATATTGAACCATTCCATTCTCCCTCAATTGCAAGGTCATGGAGTTCATTACATCCAATATGCTGACATCCTAGAAAAGCATAAGGCATGGATTAAAGATTATTTTTTTAATGAAGTACAACCCGTTGTCACACCGATTAGTTTAGATCCTGCACATCCATTTCCTCGATTGGTTAATAAAAGTCTGAATTTTATAGTGACCTTAGAAGGAAAAGATGCATTTGGACGAGAAATTGATTTAGCCATCGTACCAGCGCCGAGATCTTTACCTAGATTGGTCAAATTACCACATCAAATTTCAGGTAATTCAGAACATTACATTTTACTCTCTGCGATTATTCAGGAACATATAGCAGATTTGTTCCCGGGGATGAAAGCAACGGGATGCTATCAATTTCGTGTGACACGTAATGCTGATTTAACCGTATCAGAAGATGTTGAAGACTTGGCGATTGCGCTCAAAGGAGAATTATCAGCACGTCGTTTTGGTCGCGCCGTTCGATTGGAAGTCAATAAAAACTGTCCTGAGCATATCGCTGATTATTTGTTGGAACAATTTGAGTTAGAAAAAGAACATTTATATTTTGTTGACGGTCCTGTCAATTTGGCTCGTTTCATTTCCAATTTTGACTTACCAGAATTACGATTCCAACCCTACCAACAAAAAATCCCAAAAGCACTCTATACCAAAAAGCCAATTTTTGATGTGCTGCAAGCAGGCGATGTGTTGTTACACCATCCATTTGATAGCTTTGCTCCAGTGATCAAACTGCTCAGAGATGCAGCCTATGATCCCAACGTACTTGCGATTAAACAAACGCTGTATCGGAGCGGTGCAGACTCTGAGATCGTCAAAATTCTTGCAGAAGCAGCAAGAAATGGCAAAGAAGTAACAGCCGTTATTGAATTAAGAGCGCGTTTTGATGAGGAGTCAAATATTGAAGTAGCCAATGTACTTCAAGAAGCGGGGGCCGTTGTTGTATACGGAATTGTTGGTTATAAAACCCATGCCAAAATGATTCTGGTGGTACGCAGAGAACAAGATAGAATCAAACGATATGTGCATTTAGGTACTGGAAACTATCACGCGACCAATGCAAAAATTTATACCGATTATGGTCTATTAACCAGTGATGATGAAATTTGTGAGGATGTACATAAAGTCTTTCAGGAGTTAACAGGAATGGGGAAAATGGCAAAATTAAAAAAACTTTTCCATGCTCCATTTACCTTACATTCCCAACTTATCGAATTAATACAACAGGAAATTGAAAATAGTAAAGCGGGTAAAAAAGCGCAGATCATAATCAAGGTAAATGCCTTGACTGAACCTCAACTGATTAATGCGCTTTATAAAGCATCGCAGGCAGGTGTGCAGATTGATTTGATTATTCGTTCAATTTGTTGTTTAAGACCACAAGTGAAAGGGCTTTCAGAAAATATTAGAGTCCGCTCAATCGTGGGACGTTATTTAGAACATACCCGTGTTTATTATTTTTACAATGATGGTGAAGTTAAGTTGTACTGTGCCAGTGCCGACTGGATGGGGCGTAATCTGTTTTCTCGAATTGAATGTTGTTTCCCAATTGAAGATAAAAAGCTAAAAAAACTCATTATTGAAGATGGCTTGAAAAATTATTTGAAAGACAATTGCCGAGCATGGGAGCTTCAAGCAGATGGAACGTGGTTACAATGCCAGCCTAAACAAGATCAATCAGTGCATATCGCGCAAAGATATTTGATGGATAGAGAGGTTGGCTGAGTATTACTGAATTGTGATGAAGCTAATTTAAAAACAACTGGCAAGAGCGCATAAGCACCTATATCCGATCGATTCAAATTTTAGTCAGATAACGATATATCGATTGGATAATGGCGTTTCTTAGCTCTTGCAGCTTCACATTGACTGGGGGTTCAAGCACTGCTGCATGAATGAGTGACTCTAATAATTGTAAGATCATCCAAACAATGAGCGGTTTATTTTTTTCCACGATCTCATCTTGATGTAATTCAACTAAACGGAAGATTTCTTGTCGAATCCCAGTTTCATCTTCAACTCTATTGATATCAAAGAAAGGGAGTTTCTTTTCAAGCAATTTGTGCAACTCAGGTTCAAATGAATGGGCAGCAATAACACCATCAACCAAAGACTCGATTCGCTGTTTTAAAGTTTGGGCATTTTGGCTATCAATCACAGTCCGCAGAATATCTCCAATATGCTGCGTATGCTTTTTATGTAACGCTACAATGAGTGAGTCTTTATTGGGAAAGTATTGATATAATGACCCGATACTAATACCAGCGCGCTCTGCAACTAAATTCGTATTAAATTTTGCATAATTCATTTCTTTCAAAATTTCTGCCGCACTTTGTAAAATTGCATCGACAGTCACTCTGGATCGACCTTGGCTGGGTGCTTTTCTCGGTTTGAGTGCTGATTTCATGATCATAAGTAGACAGCCTAAATGTGAGCATTAACTCACTTTTATTAGTAACGATCAATATAATTGTTATCTAAAAATATGAGTAATATCGAAATTACCTACAAATACACAATAGAGATAAATTCTATTTAATTGATTTTATTTAATTTACCTTCAGATTTTCGACCACGGCTAAATGCGAGTATCTAATGTGAGCTTTTACTCATATTATGAATTCATCCTATGACTTCTTCAAATTATTGAGGAAACTGAAACAATGAAGATCAAACAATTTCTCACTTTTTCCCTCATAGCATTAAGCGGTTTTAATGCTTATGCAAATAGCAATCAGATTACAGAGAGTCGTACTCAGTACCAGCTCACGGCTGCACCAATTGTCCAAGTAGAAAAGAAACATCAAATTGCCTCTGGGGTATGGCTTATCCCAGACCCATATATTAATTATGTACCTAACATAGGAATCATTGAGGGAAAGGATGCCATCCTCGTTATTGATACAGGTATGGGCCAAAGTAATGGTCAAAATGTCTATCAAGTGGCGAAAGACATGGCTAAAAACCGAAAGATTTATCTTACAACCACCCATTTTCATCCAGAGCATCAGTTTGGAGCTTCTGAATTCAAAGACGTGACTTATATTATTAACAAGAAACAAAATGATGAGTTGATCGATAAAGGGGAAGACTATCTAAAAATATTTCGAGCTTTTGGGCAAATCGAAAAAAATGCACTTGAAAATGTAAAGCTCCGTTATGCAGATCAAACTTACACAAATCAGCAAGTCCTAGATTTAGGAGGCAGACTGGTTACGCTACAAGAGATGCCTGCACACACTCGTGGTGATCAAATCATTTATGATCAGCGTTCTGGTGTCGTTTTTATGGGAGATCTATACGAGAGAGAGTTCTATCCGATCATGCCGGATGAAGACTCGAAAGGGAGTCAATGGATTAAGGTGATTCGAAAAACAATTGATATGAAGCCAAAGATTGTTGTACCTGGCCACGGCAAGCTTTCAACAGTTAAGGATTTACAAGAATTTAAGCAACATATGCTTCGAGTAAAGAGCTTGGTCAAACAGCAAATTGATTTAGGGCTTAACCAAAATCAGATTATTAAAAAGATATCACCTACGATTTATAGAGAATATCCTCAGTGGAATAATAGGGTGTTTCTCCCATTCCAGATTGCAAATTTTTATGCCGAGCTTACAAAACAATCAATCGTGTTGCCTAGCTTAGTTAACGAACTTCAATCTGATCCTGCTAAATAATTTTGGGAGTATGGCATGGAATTAAATTTAGAAAACTTTCCGATAGTAGAAGTGAGTCATCTTCAGCAAGGTAGTTTAGCTGAATTTATACAGCAGTTAGATCAGTTGCTGCAGCGCAATCAACCTTTCGTATTAATTCGAGATCTAAAATCCAAATTCAATGAACCATCACCATCACAAGCGCAATGGAAACAGACCATTCAGTGGATCAAAGCAAATACGCAAGCACTATCCATCGTCAAAGGGTGGATTGAGATTGCGGAAGAAAAAGTTGATCCCATGTTTTTAGATCGGGATCAAAAAATCTGGAAAATATCGTTCTACCAAGTCCAAACGCAAGAAGAAGCAATCCTGCTGAGTCAGAAGTTATTGTCTTCAACGTTTTAGAATGATTTCTAGAAAAAGACCAAGAAAGATAACTAAATTCTTCTCTTGGTCTAAATGTCTCATTTAGTTTTCAATAATATTCTTTAGCCATTCACGAACGCCACTTTCAATGTCTGGTGGCATTTGGTCTTTAATCTCTACTTCTAGATCTTCAATAATGACATTACATTTATGAAAACATTCGACTCCACTTTCAGTCAGTTCTAATTGCTGAACTTTTTTATTCGTCGGGTGTTTCTTCTTTATTAATAAATTTTGCGACTCTAACTTAGAAATAATTTGATTGACCGTCTGCGGCGTAAGTAAAGATAGACGAGCAATTTCTGCATTTGATAAGCCAGGACAATTATAAATAATTGAAAGTATAGCGAATTGAGCTGAAGTAACTTTCAATTCTAATAAAACACGTTCCATTTTTAAGCGATACGCACCAGCCGCTTTCCGCAATAGATATCCCAAATAGCCATCATCATAGCCAAACATTTCGTTACTTTTAGTTACATTCATAGATAAAGGAATCCTTTGCCGACAAGAAATATTATCAGTGCACTGATAATCCTGATTGGAGCTGCATCTGAGCAGAACAATCATATCTTATTGTATAGAGGTGTTTCAAACGATGAGACGAGGTGCTTTGGCAGAGGTTTTTCCCGCAGTTGGGAGTACGAATTATAAAAATATCTTTAATGTGATTGTGATCCAGTTTACCCGCTTGAAAATCAGGATTATTCACACTAAGGCATTAATCATTAATAGGAAATTAAAGGTAATTAATACAAATTTTAATGGCGTTGTTCAGAATTCTGGTCGTTAAAATTTGTATTAATTGAATATCTCATTCAAATTTCTATCGTGAGTTAAATATGAAATTATCTAAATTATCTCTTTGCACGCTGTTTACATTATCAATAACAGCGACCCATGCTTATGAATTATCAGATATCGTTGATACATCAAATGGGCAGATTCAAGGTGTTGCAGAAAGCAACTTAGTACGATTTCAAGGTATTCCTTATGCTGAAGCCCCAATTGGCGCAAGACGATGGGAAGCACCTGTCGAAAAAAGAAAATTAGACGCTGTTTATTATGCAGGGAATCTGGCAAATACTTGTGCAACAACAACGAATTTGGGTGGATTCAGTAAAATAAGTGATTCCGAAGATTGCTTATATTTAAATGTCTATGTCCCTAAAAATATAAGTCTGGATAAAAATCAAAAAGCACCTGTATTATTTTGGATTCCTGGCGGTGGATTACAAACGGGTTCTGCCAATGAGTATGATCCTCAGTATTTTATTGATAAGGGCATTATTGTTGTCACCATTAATTATCGTTTAGGGCCATTTGGATTTTTCTACAATCCCAATGTTGCCAACAAAGATGCAGCATTTATTAATTTAGGATTAATGGATCAACAAGCCGCACTAAAATGGGTGAATAAGAATATTGAATCCTTTGGTGGCGATGCAAAAAATATTACGATCTTTGGTGAATCAGCAGGTGGGCAAAGTGTCCTAGCCAACATCTTCTCACCATTGTCTAAAAATCTTTTTCAAAAGGCCATCGCTGCCAGTGGTTCTTATCATGCAGATTTAAAGAATGTCGCTGATGCAAAACAAGTGACCCATACCATCGCTCAAAAACTAAATTGTGTAGGTGATGCTGCTGCGGTCAGTGCATGTTTAAAGAGCAAACCAACAGAACAGTTCTTAACGCCAGATATTAGCTCATTATTCAATGATGGTTTTTTCATCGACAATACAACCTTGAACAAATCTTTCTATCAATCGATAGAAAGTAATGAATTAAATATTTCAAGCATGATCAATGGCTTTAATACGGATGAGGGTAGTTTCTTTGCTGGCGTGATTGAAAATTCACTCGGTCGAAAAATGAATTATGACGACTATGTTGGTTCATTAACTGGACTGTACGGTAAGAATACCCAAAAACATATCATCAAAAATAAAAAGCCGAATACATCAACAGATTATACGCAAGCATTCAGTGAGGATCTCGGTAAATACAAGTTCGTATGTCCTACGATAAAGTTTAATGACTTGTTCTCTAAAAAAGTAGCTTTATTCAGCTATGAATTTGCCGACAAATCTGCGCCTCAATATATCAAGCCTATTTCTATTGATTATGGTGCATACCATACAGGAGAGTTGGCTTATCTGTTTAAAGACTTCCGTGGTGCCAATGGAAGCCTGACCAAACTGAATCCATCTCAAGCAGAGCTGTCTAAAACGATGGTGAATTATTGGGCCAACTTTATCAAAACAGGTAATCCAAACGGCGATGCATTGGTGAATTGGGCTCAATATCAAAATAACGCCAAGAATACGCTCTTGTTTAAGACTGACGGAGCCAAGCTGATTCAAGAGCGTAGTTCAAATAGATCATGCCCGAAATAGTCACTCATTTTAATCATTCTAAAATCTCAATACAGGAGACAGATCAATGTCTGTAACAACTGAAAACCAAGTTAAAAAAATTGATTTATGGATCAATGGTGAACGTGCAGCTCCCGCATCTCAGCAGTATTTTATTGACCATAACCCTGAAGATGACTCTGTCTTTGCAGAAGTTGCGGATGGCGATGAAAGCGATGTAGATCGTGCAGTACAAAGTGCCCATGTTGCCTTTCAAAGCTATCGTAAAACCCTCGCCAAGGAACGAGAAGTTTATTTAATCAAAGCTGCGTCTTTGGTGGAAAAATATGAAGATAAATTCATAGAGTTATTGGTCAAAGAGGTGGGTTCTCCGATTGGTAAAGCACGTTACGAAGTTGCCTATGCTGCCAATTGTTTACGTGCAGCGGCAGGTGTGGCACGTCGTATCTCTGGCCAAACACTTCCATCTGACAGTTTAGGTCGTTTTGCAATGACAACTCGCCAACCTATTGGCGTGGTGGCAGCAATTACTCCATTTAATGTACCGCTATTAAAAAGTGCGAAACTGAGCTCGTCTCCATTAGCGACAGGGAATACCGTTGTATTACTGCCATCGGAACAAGCACCGATGATCAGTAACTTGCTTGCAGATATTTACCACGAAGCTGGATTCCCACCAGGAACCGTCAATGTTGTTACTGGGAATGGTGCTGTCATTGGCGATGCATTAACAACGCATGATTTGGTCAAGGCAGTCATGTTTACGGGATCAAGTCGAGTCGGGAAACATATTGGTGGGCTGTGTGGTTCCAGAATGAAACGTGCACTTTTAGAATTAGGCGGCAAAAGTCCTCTGGTTATTCTAGATGATGCAGACCTTGATGCTGCTGTAGAAGCTGCGGCAATGAGTCAGTTCTTCTTTCAGGGTCAAGCCTGTATGGCGTCAAGCCGTATCTATGTTGACAAGAAAGTTGAGCAAGAGTTTCTTCGCCGTTTTGTCAAAAAAGCTGAAAGCTTAGGTTTAGGTGATTTATATGATGAAAGTACTTCTGTTGGGCCAATTATCTCGGCACGTCAACGTGAACGTGTCCGCCATCATATTGAAGATGCACGAGCTAAAGGTGCAAAGGTATTAACAGGTGGAGAGTGGATTGGTCATCGTTGCAAACCGACCATCTTATCTGGAGTGAATGAATCGATGGTGGTGTACCGCGAAGAAACCTTTGGACCTGTGACATCTGTTTATTCATTTACTAACCTAGATGAAGCGATCGCACAGGCCAATGACAGTAATTATGGTCTCTCGTCTGCGATTTTCACACAAGATATCAATAAAGCATTCCGCTTTGTTCAAGAGGTTGAATCTGGAATGGTTCATGTCAATGCACCAACGATTCTGGATGAGCCTCATGTTCCATTTGGCGGCGTAAAAGACAGTGGCTTTGGTCGTGAAGGCACAGATATCGATGTTGAGACCCTAACCGAGTGGAAATGGGTCACCATTAATCTGAATTAAGATTTGATTTTGACCGAGTCTTAATAAAGAAACTCGGTCGACTCCGCTGCACGGTATGAATGTTGATGATCCTATTTCTTAACGCTCATACCATGCCGGCATAGCATATGGTTTGGTAAATGAATATGAACTCTAATCCTCCTGTTATTAATAAAGAGCGTTCCATCTTTCTGCTAATCGCTTTGCTATTGGTCGCATCGAGTTTACGCGCACCGATTACGGGAGTTGGTCCAATACTTGAGCAATTACGTTTGGTGTTTGGCCTTTCACCAAGTGCAGCAGGCTTATTAACAACTTTACCACTGATTGCTTTTGCTGTTATTTCTCCATTTACCGCACGCTTTTCAATTAAATTTGGTTTTGAGCGAATTCTTTTCGCCTCCTTAATCGTAGTTATTGCTGGTGCTGTAGTACGCTCCATTGGCTCAGCCACGATGCTTTTTATTGGAACAAGTATTATTGGTATTGGTATCGCTATTGGAAATGTATTGGTACCCAGCCTGGTAAAACGTGATTTTCCAAACAGCGTACCCGTTGTCACAGGATTATGTTCTATTGCGATGGCTGTAGCTGGTGCTTTTGCATCGAGCAGTGTTATGCCTCTTGCTCAAATTTTAGGTTGGCAACCAACTTTAATGGTTATTGCCATATTTTCCTTCATCGCTTGTCTATTTTGGATTCCACTTATTCTCCAGAATAAAACTCAAGAACAAGTACAGATGCCATTAGCAGAAACACATTCACAGAATATTTGGAAATCCAAACTTGCTTGGCAGGTCACATTGTTTATGGGCTGTAATGCGGCTTTATTCTATGCAATGGTGAGCTGGTTACCTGCAATTTTGACTGAAGCGGGTTATAGCAATAAAGCATCTGGATCTTTACATGGCTTGATGCAATTAGCAGGTATTGTGCCTGGTTTAGTTTTAGGTCCATTGGTAAACCGTCTGAAAGACCAACGCTTTGTTGCCATTAGTATGGGACTGTTAATGTGTATCGGAATGCTCGGACTGTTATTTGTCCCACATTGGGCAACACTTTGGGTACTTAGTTTTGGTATTGGATCTGGTGGCGGAATATTACTGGCATTGATGTTTTTGAGTCTACGTTCTCGTTCAGTACATCAAGCAGCTGCACTTTCTGGTATGGCTCAAGGTGGAGGCTATCTCATGGCGGCGGCATGTCCAACCTTAGTTGGTGCACTACGAGGCGTCAGTCAGAATTGGAATTCTGTATTAATCATGGCTGTTCTACTCTCAATACTGATCGGTATTCTTGGCTATCTGTCTGGCCGGAATCGTTATATTTAAATCCTAAATATCTCTCTCGTAAAAAAATCATTTTTAAAACCATCGTTTTCGATTTATTCGAATTCGATGCTGGGTTCAATTTATCTAAATTTACTGCTCAAGCCATAACAGGAGTATTTCATGTGTGTGTTTCCTAATCGTTCGTCATTCATTCAGCATAGTTTAGCAATGACTGTAAGCTTGCTCATAATGACATCTGCCAACGCAGCGACCGATCAAGAGGAGATTCAAAAACTCATGGAAGAAGTGAAAGAGTTGAGAGCTTTAATTCAGCAACAGCATAAAACCATTGAAACAGATCAAACAACTGTATCAGCGCCTGTTTTTAATTTTTCACCAACTCAACCAGAGACTCACATCAATCTATATGGTTTTTTGAGGGCTGATGCTAATTATATTATTGAAGGCGCTGACAATGACTTTAATGCCGCAGCTAAAAGTACAGCTGAAGCTAAAGATAAGCTCAGAACAACCGTTAAAACCACGCGTATTGGCTTGGATTTTTCGACGCTTGCTCAAGAGGCAAAAATTGGCGCTAAAGTCGAGGTAGATTTTGCAGGAAGTAATGATAATCTTCGCATTCGTCATGCTTATTTGACGTATAACAACTGGTTAATTGGTCAAACAACTTCAAATTTCCTATCCAATCATGCACCTGAAATGATGGACTTTTCAACCAATATTGGTGGTGGCACCAAGCAATATCCACAAGTTCGTTACAATTACAAGGTTACACCGACAAACCAACTCTTCTTAGCTGCTGAAAAAGGAAATAATTCGGCATCAAATACTGCAATTACATATCGAGTGCCTGTGTTAACAGCAAAAATGATGCATGAGTTTACTGAGAATAAAGGTTCTACATCGCTGCGGGCCATGCTTGAGCAATATCAAGCTGAAACGCTAAAGTCGAATAAAACTGGATGGGGGATTGCAGTTGGTGTGAACTATAAGCCGATTGAGTCTTTAAAGTTATCTGCTGATATTAGCCATCTAAAAGGCAACAGCCATTATGTTTATGGAAGCAATACTGCTTTTACTGTTTCGAATGGGAATGTAGAACAGAATGAATTTAATGCAGTACAGATCGGTGGAACCTACTATATCCGCCCAAATTTACGAACAACTCTCGCTTACGGCGCAATTTTTGCTGATGATACAAATGGCTATGCTCAGAGTAGCAGGACAGATATATTAGCCAATGAAAAAGTACAGCAGACATGGATCAATTTTATATATTCTCCTGTAGCACCAATTGATCTGGGCCTAGAATATATCAATGCTCAGCGCGAAACTTTTTCTGACGAAAACTATCGTGATAATCGTATCGGAATTATGGCTAAGTATACGTTTTAATTTTAATTGGCTTTTCTTAGCTATCTTTGAATTAAAATAGCCCCTCAGATCTGAGAGGCTATTTCTATCTTCTTTAATCAATGAATGAATGCAATTGAGCAACTAGATAAATCAAAGTGATAAAAGTAATGAATAGTACAATAAATCAGTGCACTGATTTATTCTCTATATTAACAGCCCTTAAAGATAAGCTTTAAGACTCTGATAAGAATAAATTATTTGTTATTTGGGTCTGGTTCTTGTGAATCCTCTGGTTTTGAAGAGTCTTCTGGTTTTGGAGTAGGTTGAGGGGTGTTTACCTGAGTATGTTCATTTGCTTGTAATAGTGGTGATTGATCATGGGTCGCTTTTTTAGAAAACTCTTTAAAATCAGACATTTTATCTTCTTTGTTTCGTTATGGAAACCTCATACTACGCTGTTATTTTACTTACACTACAGCAGCTTTAAGAGCGATTTGTAGGGATATGTAGATGAATCAAAGAATATATCTATGAAATATTTCTTAAATAAAATCAAATAAATATTACTTATTGATTGCTATCGCTTAAAAACCATTACCAGACCTCAAGAATTTCAAGGGCAAGTACACAAAGATCACAAATCTTATTTTTTAAATAAATCCAATTACTCAGGTGTGATATTTATTGAAAAGTATTTCTAGCGAAAGCAAAAAAGCTATCTTGTCTGATATGTGCTAATTCGCTCGCAGTCAGTTGAGTAGCTCACTCAATTGCTCAAAGTGGCTGCAGATCAAGCTGGACAATACATTGGGGTAAAAACCAACCAAATATTACCTATTGAAGCTAAGCTAAGACCTAGCCAAAGCTCTACATAAACAGCCCGATAAAGCAGATACATATATGATAAGGTGGACATTCAATCTGAGTGGTGATGATATTGAAATTATGTATTGGTGGTGATTTAGATGGAATGACGGTAGATTTGAATAAAAAAAACTTTAAAGCTGGAGAGATCGACAGTAAAAAATCTTCAGAGTACTTTAAACAGATCTATGTAAAAAACGATAGAGTTTACAGTTTTTGGATCTGTCAGGATTTGAGTGTCGATGAAGTCACAAGCCGAGTTGAAAATATTCTTGGTAAATTAAAGTAAAAGGGAATTAGCGCTTTAAATTGCTACAGACCCTTATAAATTGCTGCCGTTGATAATTTAACGTTTGTATATATGCACAGCTAGGCATACTATGATTGATTAAATTGGAGCATATTGATGCTAAAAGACATTACAATTATTGATTTCCAAGGTAAAGAAAGAAGAGCACAAGCAAGCTACACCGAAGTAAAGACAA
The DNA here is from genome assembly GCF_008980925.1 of Acinetobacter sp. TUM15071. Lineage (NCBI taxonomy): Bacteria > Pseudomonadati > Pseudomonadota > Gammaproteobacteria > Moraxellales > Moraxellaceae > Acinetobacter > Acinetobacter sp. TUM15071. Next base: position 122,223 of record NZ_BKGB01000012.1, read on the forward strand.
CTAATACGATTCAATCTACTCGTGCTCAGAGCCCAAAAGTTGAATATATTTTGATAAAGGGTGAGATTATTTACCCTACATTGAATTTGGTTTTTAATAGTTCCGATGGTAATAGCTACTATATCGAGTAAAACAAGACTCGCTTCGGTGAGTTTTTTTAAATATTGTGTCATTGTCCAAATCGGTATATCAAAATTCTTTCTGGAAGATATATAGGTATCATGAGCTTTCGCTTGAAGAATGAGCCAAGTCATAGCAATCTATCACCAACTTTTTTAAATCGTGCTCCTACAATAATCGAATGGTCGAAAATGGCTTGTATACAATTCACAAAAAAATTAGAGTGTAGAAAAACTACTTTCTTATATGTTTATGGTATCTCGTAGAAAACTTCCATCTTTAAATGCCTTACGTGCATTTGAAACAGCGGGGAGAAAGTTAAGTTTTCGTGCTGCTGCTGATGAATTGGGTGTTACCCAAGGTGCGATCGCTCAGCAAGTTCGGGCATTAGAAGAGCATCTCAAGGTGACTCTATTTCAACGACTTCCTCGGGGACTCTCTTTGACGCCTGAAGGAACAAAGTATCTGGTCGATATAACTCGTGCCTTTGATATTCTTGCTGAATCAACAGAATCACTATTAGACCAGCCAGATCGTGTAACTATAAGTGTGACACCAACGATTGCGACCAAAGTATTGATCCCCCGATTAGGTGATTTACATGCAGTACTGCCTGATATAGATCTATGTACACTTGCGACTGAATCGGTATCAGACTTTGACCGTGATCAAGTTGATATCGCCATAAGGCTCACCCAAAAATCATTTCCAGAAAATCTAGAAGCCCAATTATTGTTTCGTCAGGAACTTATTGCTGTAGCAAGTCCAGATTTTATTAAGGATTTAACACTTCCTCTGGAACTTGAACAACTGATTAGTATGCCACTGCTACATGATGCCCATGATCATTGGCCAAATTTTCTAGACACTAACGCGAAATTAGCTGGAGCTGTATTTAATCAAACCGCGCTGGCAATAGATGCGGCTTTGTCTGGGCAAGGAGTGGCTTTAGCATGCCGAGCATTTGTTGATACTGATATTCAATCAGGAAAACTCGTACAAGTAACTTCAGAAACAAAAACTGTTGAGCCAAGTTATTATCTGGTCAGAAAGAAAACCTCGCATCCGAATAACACCATCGGTAAAATTTGGCAGTGGTGTATCGAATATTTAGGTACTGAGCACAAATAAAAAAATGATACTGATCATACTGATGAGATCAGTTTTAATATTAAAGGGATAATATAGATAATTTATCCCTTTAAATTTTTGATTGGATTTTATTAAACAGAGCGAGTTAAACCACCGTCTATTCGGATATTTTGTCCTGTGATATAAGCTGCACCATCAGATGCAAGGAAAGCAACTGTAGCCGCAACCTCTTCTGTTGAACCATACCGTTTCATTGGAACACTGTTAGCACGTTCGTCTGTCTTTGGTAGACTATCAATCCATCCAGGTAAAACATTATTGATCCGAATATTATCAACAGCATATGTATCGGCACAAATCTTGGTAAAAGCAGCCAGTCCCGAACGAGCAACTGCTGAAGTCGGAAATAGTGAACTAGGTTCAAATGTCCAAGCACTGGAAATGTTTACAATCACGCCGTGCTTTTGTTGTTGCATAATCGGAATCACTAAACGAATAGGGCGTACAGCATTGAGAAAATAAGTATCTATACCCTCATGCCAATCTTGATCTGTTAATTCTAAAATTCCTTTACGTGGCCCATGTCCAGCACTGTTGACCAAAACATCTATACGTCCCCAACGAGCAAGCGTTTCATCAATAAGGCGCTGAATATCTCCCATTGATTGATTAGAACCCGTAACACCTAAGCCATTCAGTTGCTTCGCAAGAATTTCACCTTTTCCAGATGAAGATAGAATTGCAACTTTGTATCCATCCGCTGCTAGTTTTTTTGCAACAGCTGCACCCATACCACTTCCTGCGGCTGTAACAATAGCGACTTTTTCAACCATAATTTTTACCCTTAATGTCATTCGGAATACGAAATATTTAACTCATTTTTAAATAATATTAAAGTTCAATAGGGCGCTGGGCAAACGATAAATTTTAGTGAATGCCAGTAGAAAATCTACAGGCTTGACCCGTTAGAAGTTTAAATTACGAACAACTTTTAGAAGTATGTGTAATCCTGAATAGGTGCTGTTACAACATGTATAAATTGCTAGATTCTCTCATAAGATTATTCCAGTATAGATCTAGACATTCGAATTTACAGGACAACGATCATGGCATTGAGACATCGTATATTTTTAAAATATCTCGCTACTTTAGGTTTGGTAGCAAGTTCTGCTGTGAGCAGCGTAACTTTTGGAAGTTCCGAGCAGGCATGGAACAAACATGATCAAGAAATAAAAGCGGCTTGTATAAAAGCCAGCCAACTTAAAAATGTCAAAACAGTGAGCAATGTAATGTTGTTTGATGATCGTGTTGGATATTCAGCACTCCTGATTCAAGGGAAATATCCGCAAGCACATATGAAGAACAAAACAGGGCAAGAGCTTTGTCTATGGAATAAGGCCACGAAGAAAGCTTATTTAACTGAAGCAAATATGAAAGTACAGTAAAGTAGCGATAGAAATAACCAATCCAAAGAACCTTTATTGACCGAGGGAATAAAAAGACTACTCTCATTCAGCTGTAATTTTTTAGTTTAGTTTTTTATGAAGCATGATAGGTCACTTCAAACTGATATCTTTGTATATGACTGTAATAAGAGCCAAAACATTTTGAGTTTAGATGACATAGCCTAAAAATTTACGCAAATTTTACGCGGTCAATTTTTTAAGTTTATTAAAATAGACTTTGCAATCGTTCTTATGGATAGGTTAATGGGTTTCTTTAATACGTCTAATCAAAACAATCGTTTTCATAACCTGCTTCTTAATAAAAAAGACATATTCATGGGGGATCGGGTAGAAGTTCTGATTAAAAAGCATAGCGGCGCGTCGAAAGAAATACAGCAAATTATTGTTCAGATTCTTAAAGAAAGAGGGTATTCTCCACGAGAAATAGAGCATATGCTTAAATAAAATAAATGACCAAAGTTCTGCCCTATAACATTTAAAGAATACCTATTATGCAAAGTACTACGAAAAAAACGGCATTACCTGCCACAGCGTTGGCAGCACTAGGGGTGGTGTTTGGAGATATTGGAACAAGTCCTCTATACGCATTAAAAGAATCCTTTCATGCAGCGCATGGTTTAGGAATTCAGCCTGAAAATGTATTAGGTATTTTGTCCATTATCTTCTGGTGTTTAATGCTGATCATCAGTATTAAATACATCGCGATCGTCATGCGAGCAGACAATAATGGTGAAGGCGGGATCATGGCATTATTGGCCCTAAACCTGCGTAAAGCCAAAATATCCGACACAAAAAAAATCTATCTCATCGCGATTGGTTTTATCGGAGCATCTCTATTCTTTGGTGATGGGATCATTACCCCAGCAATATCAGTACTTTCTGCGGTGGAAGGTTTGTCTATTGCCACCAATGTACTTGATCCTTTTATTCTCCCAATTGCAATCGTCATTGTGACCACATTGTTCCTGATGCAAAAACATGGTACTGCGTTTGTAGGTAAATTTTTTGGGCCGATTACCTTACTCTGGTTCTTGTCTCTAGGTGTTCTGGGTATTACCAGTGTGATACAGACCCCAATTGTACTTGGGATGATTAGTCCTCATTGGGCTATTCAGTTTATCTTTACCCATCCTATTCAGTCTTTCTTTATCATGGGTGCAGTAGTATTAACCGTGACAGGTGGTGAAGCACTGTATGCCGATATGGGGCATTTTGGTCCTCGTCCGATTCGTTTTGGATGGTTCAGTGTCGTGTTACCTTGCTTGGTTTTAAACTATGCAGGACAAGGTGCCTTATTGCTACGTAATCCAGCAGCAATTGAAAACCCATTCTATCTTTTAGTTCCTAGTTGGGCGCTATACCCAATGATTATCTTGGCGACAATGGCAGCAGTAATTGCCTCACAAGCAGTCATTTCTGGAGTTTTCTCCTTAGCGCGCCAAGCGATTCAACTTGGTTATTTGCCAAGATTAAGTATTAAGCATACTTCTGATTCAGAGGAAGGGCAGATCTACGTACCTTTTCTCAATTGGTTGCTATTAATCGCAATTTTGATTTTGATTTTAATCTTTCAAACCAGCTCAAATCTCGCCAGTGCTTATGGTCTAGCTGTAACATTAACTATGCTGTGCGATACAATTTTAGTTGCAGTCTTTATTTACTCTGCTTGGAAATGGAGCTTACCAAAAGTATTTCTTTTAATTATTCCATTCTTTATTCTCGAGTCAGTTTTAGTTGCTGCTGCATCGCTGAAAATGTTCTCAGGCGGTTGGGTACCATTATTAATTGGTGCTGCTGCAATGATTATTCTCATGACCTGGAAGCGAGGACGAGAGCTTACTTTTGCAAAACTTGAGCATGACACTTTATCACTCGATTTATTTCTAAGAAGTATTGGCAATAATGTGCATCGAGTTCCCGGTGATGCGGTATTTTTAACAGGCACGCCAAATGTGGTTCCACATGCGATGCTACATAATATCAAGCACAATAAAGTTTTGCATGAACGCAATATTCTTGTGACGGTTGTGATTGAAGATGTTCCTTTTGTTCCACAAGAAGAACGTATAAGTGTTGAAGCTTTAGATCAGCATTTTTATCGTATTAAGATTTTCTATGGTTTTAAAGACGAGCCCAATGTACCACGTGCACTGGCTCAGGCCTATGAACAATTAGAGTTCGAATATGATTTGATGCAGATTAGTTTCTTTATCTCACGTGAACGTATCATGCATAGTGTTGGGGATGGTATGGCACCTTGGCGGGAACATCTATTCATTTCAATGCAGCGTAATACCAGTCCAGTCAGTGATTTTTATCAAATCCCGACCAACCGCGTTGTGGAGTTGGGTAGCCAGATTGAAATTTAATAGAACGGCTCATTCTAAGATTTTTTCTTAAGTGATGTTGTTTAGAATAGACTTTACGGTGAGTGAGTTTATTAACGAGCCGTCAAGTGCTATGCCAACAAGAAGTAGATTATCTAGGGCGAGTTATCCGCATTTCCGCTAAATGATTTATTATTTTTGAATAAATATATTTTTGGATTGAACAATAACTTCAATCCAAAAATAAAAAAATTCTACTTATTTAACTTTATACCAAGTTTGACTTCGACCAAGTGCAGAAATACCGATATAACCACGACCGCTGAGCTTCTTGCCATCCGGAGAGATGGTTAGCATTAAAGCTATAGGTTTTACCTGTCTTAGGATCTAAGATTGATCCATTTGTATATTTGTTTTCACCTGAACTTTTTAAATTTTTGACGATAGTCAGACCAACTAATGATTTGTTTTGGTAGGCTCCTTCGCACTTGCTACATTTATTCGCTTCACTTGGAACCAGAATTTTTTCGATAGTTGCCGATAGAGCACCATTCTTATCTTCATTAAATCTTACAAGAGCCCTTGGTTGATTGGTTTCATCATCAATTGTTTTCCATACAGTACCATTGAGCTGGTCAGATGCGAATGACTGAACAGGATGAGCAGTAAGTAAACATAAAAACAGATATTTTTTCATAACAATGGATTCTCTACTTAACAAACAGTATGTTTTTGATAGCCTAAATTGATTTTGCCATCACTACTAAAAATATGAGATTCGATCTGATCACCAAATTTTAGATATTGGGAGCGTCGGGACTGGCTTTTGTTAAACAATTGCCATTTGAGCTTCTCAGGTAAAAGTCCTGTCATTTTAATCAGTGTTGCCGATGGCAATCCAAGTGCACAGCCTGATGGCGTACCCGTCATGAGTACATCACCCACTTCAAAGTTGGTAATCTGAGAGAATTCAGTCAGTGTCTCAGCGGGCTTAAACACCAGATTTTCGGTTGAATCTTGCTGACGGACTTCATCATTTACTTTTAGGATAAGTTGTAACTTGTTTAAATAATGCATTTCTGCCTTATTTAATAAACAAAGCACCGGACCAAGCGGACAGAAAGTACGATAGCTTTTGCCTTTGTAAAACTGCATTTGTGGAATCTGGATGTCACGTGCTGAAACATCATTACCAATACAGATACCTGCAATATATTCATGTAAATTTTCTTTAGTGACTATTACACAGCCTTGTGTTTTTTTCCCCAAGACGAGTGTTAACTCAATTTCATAATCTAATAACTCAACATGATTTGGTTTTTCAATCCATCCATTTGGTCCATGAAGCGAGGCCAATGATTTGGTAAAAAACATATTAAATGACTGGGTATCAGGATTGATTCCCGAATCAAGCATATGCTGGCGATAATTCGCACCCTGACATAATATTTGAGATGGATTAGTAATTGGGCTCAGTAATTCCACGTTAGCAAGTAAGTATTTTTCTTTACTTTCTGTTGCCAATTGTGCCAGTTGCAGCTTGCCACATTGAATGATTTCTTGAGTGCTTCCGAAGTCATGTTGAAAGGAAATAATTTCATCATTCTGAATGAGGCCCCAACGTTTTTTTTGTTGGGTATCAATAAAATGAACTATATGTAAAGCCATAAAAAATGTCTCAGCAGTCCTATTTCGCACGCTTTTTTTCAGCAATGGCAATAATTGGCTGGGCCATCCAGCGTTTAAATTTATTACCTAAAGATTCTTGTTGGTAAATTGGGCGTGGACTGGCTTCTTCATTTGCTTTTTTGTATTGAGGGAACAAACTAAGTGCATTTCCTCTTTGAATTTTATAATGATCTGATTCATTAAAAATGCTTAATTCGCCAAGGGTCTGTACTTGCATATGTGACACTGGTGCAGGTGCAAATGGAAAATCACTACCAAATAAAATTCTTTCAGTCCCTACGAGTTCTTTTAATGCTGACATGGCGTAAGGAGATGGTGATAACGCAGTATCAAAATAAAAACGCTTGATGTAGGTCATGATCCCTTGAGGCGCATTTTTATTCATTTCAGTCATTAGGTTGCCTAACGAGACTCGCCATGCAATATAAGGTAGGAAACCGCCTGCATGCGCGAGAATAAACTGGATATCTGGATAGCGTTCCATCACGCCAGAAGTAATTAAATTAACTGCTGCGCGTGTGGTATCAGGTAAAAATTCTAGAATAAATCCAGGCGTAGTCAATCCTAGATTTTCACTGGTCTCATGCAGATTGGGATGAATAAAAACAATCGCTTTACGTTTGTTGAGTTCAAACATGAGTTCTTCAAAGCGACTGTCACCAAGAAAAATACCATTAGTACTTCCCAATAAGACAATGCCATCTGCTTTCAGGACTTCTAATGCATATATTGCTTCAGCACAAGCTTCTTGAGTCAATGGCATTGGGAGAACAGCAAAGAATCCAAACCTGTTTGGAAAGTTTTGACGCATTTCAGCCGTATATTCATTGCATTGACGAGCCAAGCGACATGCTTCTTGTACATCACCAAAATAGACACCTGGAGCGGATAAAGAGACGATTGCAGTCTCAGTGCCGATCTGATCCATAATGTCAATCGATTGTGATGGTGTCCAGACAGGTAAGGGAGCACCTGCGACTTTATCGATGCCTTTATTCAGCATTGCCTCTCTAAAAACTGGAGGAACAATGTGATGATGTACATCAATTCTTCCTTGCTGAAATATTGTATTTGTCATATCTGATCCTCAGCCGAGCTGTTCGTTTTTAGTTGCTAGTATTTCTAGACAACAAAATATCAATATGCTTATATTAGATCAATAGTGGTTAAAATTGAACAATTGTGTTTAATTTTTTGTATTATTTTAATTGCGAATACGTTTAGTTTTTTGAAAAGATAATTTTAACGAGCGGGGGAAAACGTTTATGAAATCAATAGGGATCATTTTTATCCAGATTTTTCTATTCAATATTTTTATAGCAAATACATGGGCTCAAGATATTACGGGGGTATGGAAGGCGATTGATGATAAAAGTGGTTACGCTAGGGCAAAGGTGAATATTTATAAAAGCAATGAAGGGCAATACGAAGGAAGAATTGAGGAGATATATCCGTTGCCTGGTCACAGTACAGCATTTACGGATAAATGTTTTCGCTGTAAAGGTGATCTAAAAGATACCCCTCTGAAAGGAATGAAGATTCTGTATGGATTCAAAAAAAATATGAATAGACCAGATGAGTACCATGATGGTCATGTGATTGATCCGATGAGTGGTAATATTTATAAAGGTAAAATTAAAATCAATGGCAATGCTACAAGAATGATTTTACGAGGTTATATTGGTACTTCAGCCTTAGGACGAAGTCAGGTTTGGATGAAAGTGGACTAAAATTTGATGGCCCAAGCCAACATGATCTTATGATGTCGACTTGGGCTATGTGATTAAAATTTATAATTTAACTGAAGTGAAAAAATATCTGCGTCAGTGTCAAAAGAACCAGTGAGTGTTTGCATCGTTGGTTTACCTGCTACAACAGTTGGACTTTCAATTGTTGCTTCATTTGCAAAAATATGTGAGTAGCCAACATCCATACTTAGGTTTTTACTTACTTGAAAGCCTGCACCCAATGAAAGCCAAATGCGATCGGTATCAGGAAAACGAACTGTTCGATCAGAAGATGACTCAACCACAGATTGATCATAAGCCATACCGAATCGGAGTTGTGTTGACGGTGTAATTTGATAGAGAACGCCGATACTTGATCTTAAACCATCTTTAAAGTTAAGTTGTTCTTCGTATACAACGGCATTATTATTTGGATTTACTGAACTAAAAGCAGGAAGAACAGACCAATCATACCAAGTGAGTTCTGCAAGCGCAGTCCATTGTGGCGTAAAATGATAGGCGCCTGCCAAGCTCGCACTTTGTGGCATTTTAATCTCGACGGTCGCTGGATTAACCAATTTTGCAGCTGGTGTTGTGACGGTGAGAGAACCATCCAGTTTTAAACTTGTTTCAGAACGATACGTCAAACCAAGATCTAACTTATCCGTTGGTCGTAAGAATATCCCTATATTTCCAGCCCAGCCATCTCCATCTCCTTTCAATTCACCTTGAGCATCACCTAAGTAAAGAGGTGGATTCGTATTGATCAGCGGTGCCGCTTTTCTGGTGAGCGTAGCATCAAAATCAAGATAATTTAGCCCCAAACCAATCATAAGTTGAGGATTGATCTCAAACGCCAATGAGGTATTGATATTCACTCCAGTGACTTCAGTTTTAAGACCTTGATATCGCCCAACAAAATCTTCGTTCCATTCTCCTTTGTTTCCGTATAACGGAGACACACTCATCCCCACAGCAAAAGGTTGCTCACTTCGATACACATATTGAGCACTAGGCACGGCAAATTTTCGTTCAATACTGGCTTCTACACTCCCAGTTGGAACGATGGGTGAAATTGATGTGTTTTTTTCCCCTTTAAAATCCGTTTGTGCATCAACATATGATGCTGAACCTGATAAGTAATGGCCTGAACTTAAACCCATCATCGCAGCTGGGTTATAGGCGACCACACTCGCATTTTGTGCAAGCGCTGATGAACCGGCAAAAGCATAGCCAACGCCAGCGGCAGTCTGAGTATCGACAAAAACACCAGATGCGTAAGTTAAAGAAACAGGGCTTAAAGCAATAAGAAATATGAATTTTGATTTAAGTGGTCCGATCACAACAGTATCCTTAAAATTTACATGAATATAAAATATTAAACAAAAGTGTTCAAAAAGCAATTACTATGTAAAAATTATATTTTTTAGGGTTTTTAACGAATAATTTTTTATAAAAATTATATCTGACTGAAATATATAGATTTTAATTAAATGAACAAATATTGATTAATTTGAACAGTTATGTTCAAATTGATTGTATAAAGTATTTGAGAAAGAAAAAATGACGAACACTCATACATTGACATCCCAAGTGGTGAAATTTGGTCAGAGACAGATTTTCTTAAGTGAACAGGGTGAAGGTTTCCCGATTCTTATGTTGCATGGTGGTGGTCCAGGTGCTTCAGGGCTATCTAACTACTCCAAGAATATTGACGCATTGGCAGAAAAATATCGCGTTCTCATCCCAGATATGCAGGGTTATGGGCAGTCTTCAAAGGGAGTGAATCGTGATGATCCGTTTGGAGATTTAGCAGATGCAATGTTGGGCTTATTGGATCAATTAAAAATCAAGCAAGTCCATATTATTGGCAATTCTCTTGGTGGTGCATGTGGCTTACGCATGGCACTAGAACATCCAGAGCGAGTTGCAAGCTTGATTCTTATGGGACCGGGCGGAATTAATACCACCAAAGGTCTACCGACTAAAGGTTTGAACTGCTTATTAAATTACTACGGTGGCAAAGGACCGAGTATGGATAAGCTCAGGACCTTTATCCGTGAATACTTGGTCTTTGATGGCAGTCAGGTGCCTGAAAGTGTCATCCGTGAACGCTTCCAAGCCAGTATTGATCCAGACGTGGTTGCAGCACCGCCATTAAGACGACCTACAGGATTGAAAGGTGCTATTCGCATGGACTTCACCCGTGATTCACGACTTAAAAAATGCAAAGTTCCAACCTTGGTGGTTTGGGGGGCGAATGATTTAGTGAACCGTCCGAGTGGTGCACTGACCTTGCAGAAAATCATGCCGAATTGTGATGTTTATTTATTTGCCAACACAGGGCATTGGGTGCAGTGGGAAAGAGCGGATGAATTTAATCAACTCAGTCTAGATTTCTTTGCTAGACAAGCCATCGTTTGAAAAGGTGAGCATATGAATAGCATCACAATAGATCAGGATGTTTTTGGTTCAGTCCGTATGGCTTATGCAGTGATTGAATCAAACAAACTAAAACAGTGGAAAGAGTTCCTGCAACAGGGTTTAGGACTGCATTTTAACGATGAAGAACAGTCCATGAATGAACTTAGCTTTCGTATGGATCATCATGCCAAACGCTTGATGGTACAAAAAGGTAGCACAGAAGATTTTATTGCACTGGGCTGGCAGGTTAAAGATCAAAAAACGCTAGACATTATTCTTGGTCGCTTGGCTGAACGTGATATTGCCGTTGAGAAAAGTACGCAGGCTGAGGCTGAGCAAAGAGGAGTAAAGCAATTCTGGCGCATCATGGGACCTAAAAAACAGAATATCGAGCTGTTTGTTGAGGCCAACTTGAGTGATGAACCCTTAAATATGTTGACCTCAAGCTTTGTGACTGGTGATGCAGGAATGGGACATGTGGCGATTACCTCACGAAAGCCTTTGAAGATGCAGCGGTTTTGGCAGGAAATCTTTGATGCAAGACTGAGTGACCAGATTGAGCAAGTCATTAGTGGTGTAACACTAGATGTAACTTTCTTACGTCTAAATGAACGTCATCATTCAGTTGCGATCGCTACGACCAGAGAAGTCGCTCTAGATCCAATTCGCACTAAAGTGCAACACATGAATCTACAAGGTGCTTCTTTAGATGACTTATCCAATGCCTTTCAACGATGTAAGCAGCTTGGTTATGAAATGGCGCATGAGATTGGGCAGCATCCAAATGACAAGGAATTGTCATTTTATGTGATTAGTCCATCAGGTTTTGAAATTGAGTTTGGCTGGGCTCCATTGGTTGTAGATGAAAGCACATGGAAACCGACCAAGTATTTTGCAATCAGTTCTTGGGGACACAAGCCCGAGAATCCAGGCAAGCTCTATATGCTTTCAACCAATTTAAATAATTTGAAACAGGGAATCTCAACAGTGATTCATCCTGAATATTCACCCATCTAGTTTTAGAGGTTCTAAACATGACAGGTCAGAAAATTAAAAAAACGATATCACAAAATGTAGATGTGGTTATTGCAGGTCTAGGACCAACTGGATTGGTGTTGGCTCATATTTTAGGCAAACGTGGACACCAAGTATTGGTGTTGGAACGTGAACCTGTGTTTTATGGCAATGCTCGTGCTGTGTATACCGATGACGAATGTATGCGTATTTTTCAGTCGATTGATATGGCGGAAGAACTGCAAAAAGATATGCTCTTGGATACGCCTGTACAACTGGTTCGTCCAGATGGAACCGTGATTGCACAATACAAGCCGCTCAAACGTCCATTCGGTTGGTCGGTGGTGAATTTCTATTATCAGCCTTATTTGGAAACTTCTTTAACCAATGCTTTAGCCAAATATCCAAATGTTCAAATTTTGCGTGGACGAGAGCTGATTAATTTTAGTCAAGATGCAGACAGTGTGACTGTGATGCATCAGGCAACACAAGTCTATCGTTTTAGTGATGAGACTGATGTTAAAACTGAAGTGCAGGGGGATAATGACGTCCAACAAGTTATCGCACGTTATTTGGTCGGCGCTGATGGTGGGCGTAGTACTGTTCGTGCCAAGCTTGGTATTGAAATGTCAGGGAAAAACTTCCCAGAGCCATGGCTGGTTGTGGATCTAAAACAGAAAGATCGAAATAAGGGCTTACGTCATCTACCGTATTTTAATTTTGTAGTTGATCCAGATCTACCAGTGGTGAGCTGTGTACAGCCAGATGGATTCCATCGCTTTGAGTTTATGCTGAAAAAAGGTCAAACCAAAGAATATATGGAACAACCTGAAACAGTACGTATGTTGTTATCCAAATTTGTCAATCCTGATGACTTTGAAGTAAAACGTAAACTGGTCTATACCTTCAATGCCTTGGTTGCTAATCAATGGCGAGATAAACGTGTGCTTCTGGCAGGTGATGCTGCTCACATGACTCCACAATTTATGGGGCAAGGCGCAAGCTCAGGGATCCGTGATGCAGGTAATTTAGGCTGGAAACTCAGTGCGGTACTCAATGGTCAAGCTGGAGACAAATTATTAGATAGCTATGAAAGTGAGCGTCATGATCATGCCAAAGCAATGATCCAGGGTTCTGTCTTATTAAAAGACCTTGTTTCAATGACCAATCCAGTAGTTGGAAAAATTCGTGATGGCGTTATTAAAGGGGTTCTTGCAACTCCTAAACTCAAAGAGTGGGGACAAGAAGGTGGCTTTAAACCAAAACCTGTCTACACGAAAGGTCAGTATTTTGGCTTAGCGCGTCAGCATCGTTCAAGCCCAGAAGGTAGTCTTGCACCACAGCCTATAGTCAGAGGCTTTGATGGCAAACAAACTTTACTGGATTCCTTGCTAGGTAATGGCTATGCCTTAATTGGATTAAGTGTAGACCCAACACAAGGTATGTCTGAAACATTTAAGCAGTTTCTAAAACAGTTGGGGTGTCAGTTTATTACGCTTTATCCGTATGCTGAACGCCCACAAGCACATACCGCACGGAACTTGAACCCTGATGTATTGGAAGTAGAAGATATCGAGGGCAATATGGTGAACTGGTTAATAAAGAGTGGGCAAGATAAACCTGTTGCTTTATTACGACCTGATCGATTTACCTTTGCCGTTTCCAGACACGTGGAAATCAATGCAGTCATTCAACAGTTACAAAAGCAATTAGAACTTGGTCAGAGAACCACGCATTACAATGAGGTGAGCGCATGAGTATACATTTACATGCAGCAGCAGAAGCCCTCAGACAGGCGCGTGAATCTGGTCAAACAATTGCACCAATTACTCAGAGTTATCAAGTCTCTGGATTGGATGAAGCTTATACAGTGGCACAAATTAATACGGAATATAAGCTGAGCCAAGGCTCAAGAATTATCGGGAAGAAAGTAGGTTTAACCTCCAAAGCGGTTCAACAACAGCTTGGTGTGGATCAACCTGATTTTGGAATCTTATTTGATGATATGGAATATCTAGATGGCGACAGTATTCCCGTCAGTCAATTGTTGCAACCTAAAATTGAGGCAGAGATTGCTTTTATTCTTGGGCGTGATCTTATTGGCCCAATACCATCGTGGGGTGAGTTCATTTCTGCATTGGCCTATGCCTTACCCGCTTTAGAGATTGTAGATAGCGCGATTCATAACTGGAAAATCACGCTGGAAGATACGGTAGCCGATAACGCTTCTTGTGGTTTGTTCGTTCTTGGAAATCAGCCAATCGAAATAGGTAGCTTAAATCTAGCAAAAGTAAAAATGGAACTTGAACACAATAAAGTTGTGGCATCAAAAGGTAATGGAGCGGCGTGTTTAGGTCATCCATTAAAAGCTGCTTGGTGGTTGGCCCGTACCATGTGTGAAAAAGGGATTGGTTTAAAAGCGGGTGAGGTCATTTTATCTGGTGCGCTAGGACCAATGGTCAATGTCAAAGCAGGTGATAGCGTGACTGCCTATATTGGCCGTTTAGGTTCTGTCAGTTGCCAGTTGGTATAGGTGGAGAACATGAATAATCAATCAAAAAATAAAATCAAGGCTGCAATTATTGGTAGCGGCAATATTGGCAGCGACCTCATGATCAAAATGTTACGTTATGGTGAGCATCTTGAAATTGCCGTAATGGTCGGTATCGACCCTGAATCAGATGGTTTAGCCCGTGCCAAACGCATGAATGTTGCCACTACCCATCAGGGTGTACAAGGACTAATAGATTTACCTGAATTTAAAGACATTGATATTGTATTTGATGCAACCTCTGCTGGGGCACATATCAAAAATGATGCCTTATTAAGACAACATAAGCCGAATATTCGTATGGTGGATTTAACCCCTGCGGCAATTGGTCCTTATTGCGTTCCTGTGGTGAATCTGGAACAACACATTGACCAGCCCAATGTAAACATGGTGACTTGTGGTGGACAGGCGACTATTCCAATGGTTGCTGCAGTCTCGAAAATTGCTAAAGTTCATTATGCTGAAATTGTGGCGTCTATTTCCAGTAAATCGGCAGGGCCAGGCACACGAGCAAATATTGATGAATTTACCGAAACCACATCAAAGGCACTGGAAACAGTTGGTGGTGCAACAAAAGGCAAGGCGATTATTGTTCTCAATCCAGCCGAACCGCCATTATTGATGCGTGATACGGTGTATGTGCTGTCTGAAGCTGCGGATCAGGCTACGGTTGAAGCCTCGGTTGAACAGATGGTGGCTGAGGTTCAAAAATATGTTGCTGGCTATCGCTTAAAACAAAAAGTCCAGTTTGAGGTAATCCCTGAATCTGCCCCACTCAATATTGCAGGATTAGGGAAATTTTCTGGGCTAAAAACCAGTGTGTTTTTAGAAGTTGAGGGCGCTGCGCATTACCTACCTGCCTATGCCGGAAATCTGGATATTATGACTTCGGCAGCGTTGGCAACAGGTGAGAAAATGGCGGCATCGCTCCAGTCACAACGTGCATCGGATGAGGGCTAAGCGATGGATAAGATCAAAAAATTATATATTTCCGATGTGACTTTGCGTGATGGCAGTCATGCAGTCCGCCATCAATACTCCATTCAAAATGTGCAAGAAATTGCCAAAGCGTTAGATGAAGCAAGAGTAGACAGTATTGAAATTGCGCATGGTGATGGATTACAGGGTTCAAGCTTCAATTATGGTTTTGGCGCACATATAGATCTGGAATGGATTGAGGCCGCTGCGGATGTACTCAACCATGCAAAAATTGCGACTTTATTACTACCTGGTATTGGTACCATCCACGATCTTAAAGCTGCTTATAAAGCAGGTGCCCGAGTTGTTCGTGTTGCGACACATTGTACAGAAGCTGATATTTCCAAACAGCATATTGAGTATGCCCGAGAGTTGGGTATGGATACCGTGGGCTTCCTGATGATGAGCCACATGACCACACCTAAAGCGTTGGCACAACAGGGTAAACTGATGGAATCTTACGGTGCGCAATGTATCTATGTCGTGGATTCGGGTGGTGCAATGTCCATGAATGATATTCGTGCACGCTTCAGAGCGATGAAAGATGTTCTAAAGCCTGAAACACAAACAGGAATACATGCGCACCATAATTTAAGTTTAGGTGTTGCGAACTCTATTGTTGCTGTTGAAGAAGGCTGTGACCGTATTGATGCCAGCCTTGCGGGTATGGGGGCTGGTGCTGGCAATGCTCCGTTGGAAGTTTTCATTGCTGCTGCTGAACGTTTAGGTTGGCATCATGGTACTGATTTATTTACGTTGATGAATGCTGCCGATGAATTAGTGAGACCATTGCAAGATCGCCCAGTACGTGTAGATCGTGAAACACTTGCATTAGGGTATGCGGGGGTATATTCAAGTTTCTTGCGTCATGCCGAGATAGCTTCTAAACGTTACGGTCTAAATACCGTTGATATTTTAGTGGAACTGGGTCGTCGTCGTATGGTGGGTGGACAGGAAGATATGATTGTCGATGTCGCTTTAGACCTTCTAAAAAAACAGCAACAGGCAGGATAACCACATGAGCCAATTCAAATTAAATGGCAAAGTCGCTTTAATTACAGGTGCAAACTCAGGTATAGGCGCAGTCACTGCAAGAGAATTAGCACTACAAGGCTATCATGTCTTTTTAGCGTGTCGCTCTCAAAAGAAAGCACAAGCTGTACTTCAAGAAATCCAAAGTCTTAGTTTTGGGCGAGCAAAGGCGGAATTTATAGAGTTAGATCTAGCTGATTTAGACTCTGTACGTCAGTGTGCGGCACAATTTCTTTCCAGAAACTTAGCCTTGCATTTGTTCATTGCCAATGCTGGCTTGGCTGGTCAAAAAGGTATGACACAATCGGGCTTTGAACTCACTTTCGGTGTTTGCCATGTCGGACATTTTCTCCTTACCCAATTGCTCACTGAAAAATTGATTGAATCAAAACCTGCACGCGTGATTGTGGTTGCAAGTAAGGCACATCGACATGCGCAGGGTATTGATTTCAATACAGTATTGAAATCAACCAAAAGTATGGGTGGTTTAAAAGAATATGCAACAGCCAAACTTGCCAATATCTTGTTTGCAAAAGAATTGGGACGCCGTTTGTACGGTACGGGGGTCACCACCTATGCCATTCATCCGGGTATTGTTTCAACCAATGTATGGCGAGGTTTGCCCCAACCCTTAGTTAAGCTCATTAGTCGCTTTATGATTAGCCCCGAGGAAGGTGCGAAAACAACACTTTATTGTGCTAACCAACCGCAGCTTGCTAGCGATACGGGGTTCTATTACGAAGATTGTAAGGTCAAAGTTTCTTCGCAAGCTGCTCAGAATATTAATTTAGCCAGTGAGCTGTGGGAAAAAAGCCTAACTTGGGCAAAACAATAAACTAAGTTTTAAGAATACAGGGACGTCTTCTTAATTTGATGAGGAGAATAAAATGGACAACTTTGTACCCCCAAAAGAAAACTATGGCAAATGGGGACGTGATTTAGAACGTTGGTATTTTGATCCAATCTTTTTAAACTCGGATCAACTCAATATGTCAAAACCTGCATTGTTTGTTGGAAATCATACCTTGTATGGTCTTTTGGATGTGCCATTGTTTGTTGAACATATACGGGAGCAACATGGTATTCACTTACGATCTTTAGGGGATCGTATGCATTTTCATATTCCAGTATGGAAAGACATACTCACAAAAGGTGGTATGGTCTTAGGTTCGCCAGAAAACTGTCATACCCTGATGGAGAGTGGGCAGTCAATCATTGTATTTCCAGGTGGCGCACGTGAAGTTATGCGTAGGAAAGGGGAAAAGTATCAGTTGATCTGGAAAAAACGTACTGGCTTTGCACGTCTAGCAATAGAACATGGTTACGATATTATTCCATTTGCTTCTGTTGGAGCAGATGACTGCTTTGATATTGTGATAGATGCTAATGATATTCAACAAAATACAACTGCGCAGAAATTTCTTAAAACATTTAATTTGAATGATAAATTAAGAGGCGGGGATATTCTGCCTCCAATTCCTACTGGATTAGGATATTTACCGATTCCCAAGCCACAACGTTTTTACTTTAGTTTTGGAGAACGAATATCTACTTTGAATGTTGCGGACGATGAGCAAGGTATATGGCATATTCGTGAGCAAGTTGCGCAATCCATTGAAAAGCAAATCTCAGAACTAAAAAACTATAGATCAACCGATAAAAAGCAGAATTGGAGCTGGTTACGTAAGAAACTCACAAAAAGTTTTGATGAATAGTATAATTTGTATAATAATAGTCAAAATTGTTCAAATAAAGCATTCTTGTTCAAAAGGTTTAAATTGTGCGTTTATCTTCATCACAGCAAAGAATTCATAAAACAGCATTAAAACTTTTTGCTGAAAAAGGTTCTACGAATATTAGTATAAGTGAGCTCGCTTCAGCTTCTGGTGTGGCTCGTGGCACTATTTATAATAATCAGCTAGATCCTGATACTTTGTTTGAAGACATTGCATCTCAGCTCGCTGAAGAGATGAATGCACGTGTTATTAAAACACTAGGAAATGAATCAGATTCGGCTATCCGTCTTGCGACAGGCATTCGTATGTATGTTCGTAGAGCGCATGAAGAGTCCGATTGGGGACGGTTTATATGCCGCTTTGCTTTCAGTTCAAAATCACTAATGGCCTTATGGTCAAGTAGTGATTCACCATTGCCAGATGTAATGGCTGGTTTAGACAGTAAGCGATATACATTCCGTGAGGATCAACTACTTTCCATTATGTCTTTGATCGCCGGCTCTGTTTTAACATCTATTTTTCTTGTATTAGAAGGACATAAAACTTGGAGAGATGCAGGTACTGAAATTGCTGAGTTATTGCTATACGCAATGGGTGTAGATCGTGATGAAGCCTATGAGATTGCAAGAAGGGAATTACCACCTTTATTAGAACTATAACCATTGCGCTAAAAATCAAAAGTCTATCATCAGATAACATTTTAGATATAAAAAGCCCATATTACTTAATCATGGGCTTCTTTAATGCAAAAACACTTTGGGTGAAAACCATCTGAGAAAAATCGCCACTAAACCAAAATTAAAATAATAAATTCAATAACTTAACACTCAAATATTAGCATCCATTTTAGCCACTCCAGATGATTATCAAAAATGCTTTTTTAATAAAATAGCTGATATAAGAAATAACACAGCGCATGGGTACTATGATCAATGATAACTACGATTTCTGTTTGGCTTTTTGGCGTAAGACATATAAATATAAGTTTTCTACTTTTTCACGTGCCCATGGTGTGGTACGTAAGAATCGCAATGATGATTTAACACTTGGATCTATACAAAAACATCTAATTTCAATTTTACGACTTAAGCCTTCAAAGCCATCGTAGTAATCCAGTAATTCATCCAAAATATCAGCAAGTTTTTTACCGTGTAGAGGGTCATTGGAGGCGTTCATAATAGATCAACCATATTTTGGGAGACCATCATTATAACCTGAGCTCGTTGAAAAATGAGAGGGTTAGCATTTAAGCGTAATTAACATAGAGAATTACAGCTTATCTTCCTATTGATGTGTGCTGAAATAGCAGGCGACATTCACTTGGTTGATTCTAGGCAGCCGACTTGTAAAAATCTTCTGCCATTTATGGAATGAGAACTCGAAGTCAGCAACATGAATCTCTACGATCATAATTCACGTTGCTGAGCTTATGGCAACAAGCAGTAGTGTGTAGCGTGCCGTTCTTTGAATCCTTTACATAACTTATGTTTACCTAAAATCTAGTTTATAAGTTATTTTTAGAATATGTTCATTAATTTCAATATCTTAAATAAAAATAATGGTAATTTATTCAAATCC
>NZ_BKGB01000013.1:0-109862 GCF_008980925.1 Acinetobacter sp. TUM15071
CTGAACCTGAACCTGAACCTGAACCTGAACCTGAACCTGAACCTGAACCTGAACCTGAACCTGAACCTGAACCTGAACCTGAACCTGAACCTGAACCTGAACCTGAACCTGTTAAGCAAAACCCAGATAGTAACTTGATGGTGTTTGATGCAGAAGCTGGGCAATTGATTGGATTGGAGGTTTCTGCGCAAGTAGAAATCACTCAGTCGAGTATTACAGATTCTGAAGACGTTCTGATTTTTCCTGTCGAGCAGCAGGTTGAAGTACAAGTTCAATTAGAACAGCAGCAGATTGAGCCAAGTTTTGTTGTCGTGTCAGAGCAACATAGTTCTGTTATGGAAGAACCGATTGCAAAAGCACAAGCTGGAGCTCCAGTTGCAACCATCTCATTGGCTCAAGAACCACCAAACAATCTCATGCCACAAGATATTTTAAAGTTACCTGAGCAAGTGTTGGAAGGCGAATGGAGTTTAGAGAAGTGGGAATATTGGTTTAGGACCAGCCAGCTTTCTCCAGCTGTGCAAGAGTTGGCGCAGCACGGCATTATGCAAGGGCAAATTAATGGTGTCTCTGTATTTCATATTCCGCAAGAATATGAAGGGATGTTGTCGCAATTGCAGCATGGCTTAGAAGATGCCTTGAAATCACAATGGTCGAATACGCAATTTGATGTGCAGTATGGTGAGGTGAGTTCAAGTACGCCATTAATTATGCAAAATGCACGTAAGGAAAAAGCCTTTAATCGTGCAGTAGAATTATTGCAGCAAGAACCCACTATTAAAAGTTTAGTCGAAACATTTGATGCGGAACTTCATCAGGTTCAATTAAAACCTTAATATATCTAGGAAAGGTAAAATTTTATCTTTGCCTTTCCTATTTATTCTATAAGTAAATATTGATGCAGTACTTCTCGCATCGCTTGCGGGATAGCGGTACTTTTTCGATTTTCTCTATCTACAAATACATGCACAAAATGTCCTTGCGCAGCAGCATGTTGTTGGTCCTGTTTAAAAATTGCTAACTCATATCTGAGTGATGAATTGCCAATTTTGCCAATCGCAACGCCGACCTCGACGACTTCTGGAAAAGACAATTCCTGTAAGAAGCTACAAGCCGAATCCACTACTAAGCCAATGACTTCACTATTATGAATATCAAATCCTGTTTTTTGGATCAATAAGGAATTGGCCGCCGTATCAAAATAACTATAGTAGGTCACGTTATTGACATGGCCATAAATATCGTTGTCTGCCCAACGAGTTTGGATCGGGAAAAAGAACCTAAATTGTTCTCGTTGTTTTAAAGTCGGTTTGCTCATGCATAAATCGCCTGATAAATCTGTAAAGCGTCTTGTTCTGTCATTTCTCTTGGATTATTTTGCAACAGTCGAGTTTGTAACATGGCATCTTTGGCAAGTTGCGGTAATTTCGACTCAGGGATATCCAAATCTTTTAATTTCAAAGTGAGTCCACTTTGGTCTAAATGATTTTGCATATGGTCAATGAAAAGATCACATAAACCATCGGTACAACCTGTACTGCGCGGATCTAACAGTTGCATTAGCTCGGCATAATGTTGTTTGGCTTTGGGTGCATTAAACTTTAACACTTCAACCAGAACTAAAGCATTGGTATGGCCGTGTGAAAGATGGAAATGTCCACCCAGTGGATAAGCGAGGGCATGTACTGCTGCGACAGGAGCGTTGGCAAATGCTTGACCTGCAAGCATTGAACCGACCAGCATATTTTGGCGAGCTTCTAGATAAGCACCGTTTTTTAATACTTTAGCTAAGTTGTGATTCAATAGTTTCAGTGCATTTTTAGCTAACATATCTGAGTAGAAGTTCTTTTTTATACTTGATGTATAGGCTTCAATTGCATGCACCATCGCATCAATACCTGTTGCAGCAGTGATATGTGCAGGCAGGCCTTGCGTAAAAGTTGCATCTAAAATGGCAACATCAGCATATAAGATTGGCGAGACCACTCCCATTTTGGTGGTTGCACCTGTGGTGACTATCGATATAGGCGTAACTTCCGAGCCTGTTCCAGCTGTGGTTGGGATAAGAATGAGTGGCAAGCGAGGTGCTTTGGCTTGGTTTACCCCGTATATTTCACTTAAGTTTTGTTGTTGTTCTGAATGGGCGAGTAGCGCGATGATTTTGGCAACATCCATTGAGCTACCGCCACCAAAACCGATGATCACATCTATCTTTTCTTGTTTCGCAAAATCAACGGCTTCCAACACAATGTGTTCAGGGGGATCGGCTTGAATATCCGAGTAAATAATGCTGTTGAGATTGATCTCTTCTAAAATCTTTAAGATGGGCTGATGTAGTTGATGCTGAATCATTCCTGCATCTGTCACGATAAGTGCCTTATGATAGTTTTTTTGTGTTAAAACATTTTTAAGTTCTTGTATCGAACCTAGCCCCGCAATGATGTTAGGGACAGTTTGAAATTGAAACGGGTTCATACATACATCCTTATTTTTTCATAATAAATACAACATTTTTATATCAAGTGACTATAAGTTTCACTGTCTCAATAAATTAGCATAAGACGCTATTAAAAAGTGTAGCTTTGAGGTGATTATGCAGTCCAAAATGCTCTATATGCCGTTGCTTAAGACTATACAAAACTGTTTAGAAGTTGAGGTCACTCTAATTTAAGAACTCGTTATCCTATTTAGGGTACACAAGTTTTTTTAATGACTCATGAGAAGATGGGCTTTTTGCCATTTTGTGGTAGATTGTTTTTTTTAGAGGAGATTAACAATGAATAAATTTATTGGAGGGTCTTTGGATGAGACAGATTTCCATATTGAAAATTTTGAAGATGAAACATTTCATTTAACGAATATAGATACATTGCAACAAGAAAAATATTTGAAAATAAAGATACATACGAATGGTTTAGCTTACACATTCTGGGTGTATGAGGGACTAGATGAAAGCCTTAAAGCGCAAAGGATAACAGCATATCTCGGTAATGCTTAGGTTCAAATTTCATTCCTGAAAAATAGTTTCTGACTTTATGTGTTAAGCTGCGATTCATAATTATATGGATTATTAAGATGCACATTTGTATTGGTGGTGATTTAGATGGTGAAGTGGTTGCTAGCCGCGAAAACACTTTTTTTGATGCAAGCGTAATAGATCCTAGCAAAACATCGACTTATAATCGACAAACTTACATTGTGGGTGAAGATACTTATCATTTTTGGCTTTGCGCTGAATTGCCATATTTTGAAACTACAAAGATCGCTAACCAACATCTAGCGAAAAAACATGTATATCTTTCTTAATTTAAAACTTTGAAGACTGAGCTCACCGAATGATGGGCTTTTTTGTTGTCTTGTTATTTTCATAATAGTTTGCTTTTATGGTTGTTCAGATTAATAGGAACTCATCATGAAAGAAGCAATAGAACAATATCGCCAAGAACGAGCAACATTAGAAAATGAGATTTCAGATTTCCTTGAGAAGAAATTTGCAGAATTCAAAGACAAGACTGGAGCAGAAGTCATTCATCTTGAAGTAGAGTTTGATTCAACTGATGATGAAGATGCAGAGTTCTTTATTTCTAGTGTGTTTATTGGAACTGATCTTTAATCAAATCAAGAAATTAAAACCTCCTTCGGGAGGTTTTTTGTTATTGGGTATTTACTTTATTTGTGAAGTAAAAATACTCCAAAATGTAGATATCATTAATAGTCGAGAAGTGGGGTTATGATTTTATTGAATAATCATAAGTTTTTGTTTTTAATATTTAATTTGAAATAATTGTGAAGAAATAATAAAATATACACTTGTCTTTATTTGTTTTATGTTGAGTGTTTTTTGTGAAAAAAATAGTAATTCTTCTTATAAGTACGGTAATTTGTGGTTCGGTGTATAGTGCAGATGATATCTTCAGCAAAGATAAATCACTTTTAATTCTAAATAATGAAGAGCATCACAAAGAGATCCAAAGTGGTGAGCAATTTGATTTCTTTGAGTCGATGAAGCAACAAGAACAAGATCGTATTAATCAACGCAATTATGAATTAGAGCAAGCGCAGGTAGCGCAACAGCATACATCCAATATGAGTCCTTATGATCGATCTCAATATTATCTGGAACATAGACATTTCGATGCTTTGAATGCACAAGGACATGAGCAACAGTTCAACTCAATTTTAAAGGCAAAAAATAGAGGTTTAATGTCTGAAAAAGACTACCAGCAAAGAATTGCCAAGCATAACCCAGTGCCATTGGATCAGAGAAGTAATCAACTTAAATTTTCAATCCCAATTGGAGAATAAGATCGTTAGTTAATGGCTAAAGCCTATCGAAAGATGGGCTTTGTATTTTATGGCAAAAATTTTCCCATTATTGGTATTGCTGATTAATTTGCTTGTTGGAGTAAGAATGGGGGCAGTTTCAGGTGGGCTTGTTCGCTGCCGTGCTGTAGAGCGTGAACTGTTCTTAAAAAAAGTAATTTATCAATGCAGGCGCTCGGTGATTCCATTATTTATTAGCACCTGAGGTTGTACAGGGCATATGATTAACAACAATATCCATGTCGGTATATGCGTAAAAGCTCTCTAAGGAGAGCTTTTACAAACATTCATCAGTCTTAAAAAATTGCTTAACTATTCTTCTCTATTCAATGAATTAAGAATATCTATTCTTTTAGGTCACTTTTCCGCCTTGTTCAATTTTTTCTGCAGCTTTCCAACTTGGTAGTAAACTTAAACGCTCTACATAACTTTGAATGTGTGGGAAATTTTTACCTTGTGCCATATTATGAATTAGGGCATGAAGTCCAAATCCCATCATAAAGTCTGCACCTGTCAAACGATTGTCCACCAAGTATTCTTTATCTTTTAGATAATTATTTAAATAACCAAAAACCTTATCAAATTCAACTTGGGTGTAGTTTTCTAGAAATACCAATTGCGTACCATGTTTAGTTTCTATTGCATTAAAAGTTTTCAATAAAAAAGGCAACATGGCAGAGCTTTCCGCGAAATGAATCCATTGCAAGTAATCTGCGTAAGTTGGATCATTGATGTCAGGTGCCAAAGAGGGTGCAAACTTCTGAATTAACAACTCTACAATTGCTCCAGACTCAGCAATGATTTTACCTTGAAATTCAATCAAAGGAGATTTACCTAAGGGGTGAATCTCCTTTAAGGACTCAGGTGCCAAATGCGTTTTTAAATCTCTGTAATAGCGTTGCAACTGATACGGTTGTTTGATTTCCTCGAGTAACCACAAAATTCGAAAAGAGCGTGATTGGTCTAAATGAAATAATGTAATCATAATTAATCCTGTGTTTAAATTTTTATGGGAAAATTACCCAAGTTTTTCGTCATGGTTCGAATGATAGTGAAGTTCTACATATAAATTACAAAAGATCAACTCCGAACTTGGTCTTGAGAGTTATTGCTTTACATTTATTTGAGTGAAAAAACAACAGGAGTGAAAGCTTGCCGTTTTTTACCATGCTACGCTTAATTGCTTTAAAATTTTTAATATATGGATGCAATATGAAATCGTTATTGAAATCTGCCATGGCTGTGGTTTTGTTTGGTTCTTCGGTGTCAGTTAGCATGGCTGCTACCCTCGAAGAGCAGGTCAAAACACTATCCGAAAAGGGATGGCAGATTGGTGTATCTATATTAGATATGGATGATAAATTGATTTCTATTAATGGAGATAAACGCTTTCCATTAGACAGCACGGTAAAAGCACTTGCTTGTGCGAATGTTTTAGCAAAGGTTGATGCTAAAAAACTTAGCTTAGATCATTCAAAAACGATTCAGCAAAAAGACCTCATTACTTATTCGCCAGTCGTCAAAGATTATGTAAATAAAAAACTGACGATCAAACAGGCTTGTGAAATTACAACTGCATATAGTGATAATACGGCAGCAAACTTTGCTATAGAGGCTGGTGGAGGACCTGCAGGTCTAACTTCATTTATGCGCTCAATTGGTGATGAAGTGACAAGATCCGATAGATATGAACCAGATCTTGTCATTAATCCCGAAGGTGATATGCGAGATACAACCAGTCCCAATGCTATGAATGCCAGTATGAAAAAGTTATTGATGGGCAATGTGTTATCTAAAAGCTCAAAAGCGCAATTAAAAGATTGGATGATAGGAAATAAAGTTGCAGACAATATGTTAAGAGCTGCTTTACCTAAAGGGTGGAAAATTGCAGATCGCACAGGCGCCAGTGATTATGGCATCAGAGGTTTAACATCAATGGTATGGTCGGAAAGCCATGCGCCTGTATTTATCAGTATTTATGTGAGAAAAAGTGAAACTTCTCTAGATGAACGCTCAGAAGTAATTAAACTTTTAAGTGATCATATTGTAAAAGAGCATTTGATTAAATAAAGAAGACTATTCTTTAGATCAGTCAGATAGTCCTTATTAGAGGGCTATCTATTTCAATAATTGTTTTTGTGTGAACAGGAGCTGATTCTCAAATAAAAGCATATTTTATCCTGAAAAACGGATAAATAGGTTGTAAATTGAGCGTATGTCATTATTAATCCATATTAAACTTGCTTAATTAGCATAATGAGCCTATAAAGCTAACTCATCGGTGCGGGATGGAGCAGTCTGGTAGCTCGTCGGGCTCATAACCCGAAGGTCGTTGGTTCAAATCCAGCTCCCGCTACCAACCGATTTAATTAATTTTGCTCTTTGATGTATTTAAAGTTGCTATTCTGGAAAGAACAAATAGCAATTGAAATTAGCTTATATAATCCTAAATAAAGCTAAATATTATTAAATTCTAGAAACTCAGTTATCATCTCTTATCTGTCTAGCGTATAGTAAATAAAATCAATCATTTGAGCTCTTTAAAGAGTGATTGTGTGTTAAAAATTATTAATGAATGGCGTGTAGCCAAAGCCAGCAATGGCAATGAAATTTGTGTGCAAATTATCCCACTGAAGCGTCAACAAAATACGTTGGAAGGTTTTAAATGGGTTGAGGTTGGAAAAAAAATACTTTTAGATTCGGGTCTGGAAATTGATTTTAATTTAGATGGAAAAAGTTTCTATACTGATATTAATCAGCTTTATCGATTGATATAAATAATTCACACATTTGTAGTATCTTTTTTAAAAAAGATTAAATGGATCAAGTCATTACTGAAACTTTGATTTGATCTTTAAGTAAAGTATAAAAGGTTTAAAATATGTCTAATACATCTACTGGTACAGTTAAGTGGTTCAACGAAACTAAAGGTTTTGGTTTTATTCAAGCTGATTCAGGTGAAGATTTATTCGCTCATTTCAGCGAAATTCAAAGCAGTGGCTTCAAAGTTTTGAGCGAAGGCCAACGTGTTTCTTATGTGCCTGGACAAGGTAAAAAAGGACCACAAGCAACGCTGATCACTGTTATCTAACTCGTTTAGAACAGTAAAAAAGCCCACTTCTTGTGGGCTTTTTTTTACTCAATTGATCGGACCTTGAGTTCTCACTACGTCTAGCAGCCTTGTATTCGAATATTGACTAAGAAATTAAAAAGCATCAGTTTTATAAAGTGGAATGACTACATTCTTTTTTAGCTTTGGCATAAGCGTTTCAATTAAAATGAGCGTAGATAGTGAAGTCAAAAGCATCAACAAAACTTCTAGAGAATGACTTAATAGAAATAGTATCGTGTAAAACACAGAAAAGCATAGAAGACTGACCAAAAAATTTTTAAAATACAGTGTGATAAATACAGAGTATAAGAGTGAGGAAAAGAATAAATTAAAGTTTTGGTTCATTCCCATCTTGTCAAACACGATTATAACTAGAGAAATAATTATTACAGAAAGAGCAAAAATAAAAAAATTCTTGATGATATTCATTGTTTTTCCTCTAATTCAAGTTGAAAAGAAAATCCCCACCTTTAAGGGCCTCATCTCAAAGGTGGGGATTTGTATGTACACCATTTTTAAAGTAAGCCTATCTATTGGTTTTGTCGTCTAAAATAATCATGGCTAGAATTTTAAACTCAATAAAAATAATGGATTATCGAAATACTGGTGTATGAGAAAATTATAGTTATTCAAAAATCTAACGGTATAATCTTTGGCTTACATGATCATAAGAAATTTCGTACATTTGATTATTATTTGATCAATAAATAATTCAAATTAAAATCTAATATTTATTTATATCAAATGCTTAATTTTAATATCTCTGGAATTCTCAAAAATCCATTAATATTTTTTAACAGAAGTATGGCAGAAGGCATACGTAATGAAGTAAAAAATTAAAATAGTATTAAAAAACAAATGCATGTATTGTATTAGACAGTTTTATTGTAGTCGCTGATCCTATAGACTTTCCACTTTAGCCGGTAGGTTTAGCTTTTCCCTATTATGTAATTTTATAGCTGGAAGTGATCAAAATGGAGTTCGTGAGAGTTTTATACGCAAGCAAGGCCACCAATATCTATCCAGATCTTAAACAGGATTTGATAAAAATCTTGGATACAGCTGTAGATTTCAATTCTCGAAATGAAATTACAGGCGTTCTTTACTATGGGCATGGATACTTTGTTCAGTGTTTAGAAGGGCGTAAGAGTAAAATTGACGAGCTTTTCTATGAAAAAATTTTAAAAGATGATCGTCATAAAAACTGCGAAATTTTATTTTATGAAAAATGTGATTTTGGACTTTTTAAACATTGGAACATGAAGTTTGCGCCAATTAATAAAAGATTAGGGGATTTCTTCTTAGAAAACCATAGAGATGATTTTAATCCTTTCTTACTTACTACAAATTCAATCCCATCATTCATTGAGCTTCTAGCTTCAGAGTATGCGACAGAGCCATATGTTTTTGAAGTAAATGACTAGTATCCAATTTTAACCATGCATCGTACATAAGAGAAGAAAATGAAGATTCAATTGTGCTATGCAAGTTCACGACAAGGTCTTGCTGACGATCTGATTGATGATCTAAGCAATATCCTGACTGTAGCAAGAGACTTTAATTCCAAGAATGCTGTATTTGGAGTTTTGTATTATGCAAATAATGCATTCTTCCAATGTTTAGAAGGGGAAGACTTTATTGTTTTACCTTTATTCCAAAGTATCAAAAAAGACGCTAGACATAACAGTATTATTGAATTTGAAGTTAAAAAAATTCAGAAATATAGTTTTAAAAACTGGTCTATGAAGTATGTTCAAAAAAGCTCGAAAGTCGATATTTTCTTTAATCGGTTAGGCTGTGAAGAATTTATCCCATCTGTTTTGAATGATCAAAATTTGAATGGATTGCTTGAAGCATTATTGAATGAAAATCAAACTCGGGTTCGTAAAAGAGTGGGTCTAAATCAAAGAGGTATTCACCCATATCTTTGAAAAAATTGATTGAAGCTATGAGAGGATAGATTTTAGGTAAATGTGTATTGTTTAAGTGGTTCAGGAATATCTAATTTTACCTATAGAGTTAATTTCAATGACCTTGTAAAGCTTGTTCTTATAATGAATTACTTTATTGACGTAGGCATTGTCTAGCTCATCCCATATATCAAAGTTAAAAAACTCGGCTGTTTCAGCATAAATCCATAGCCAATTTGAGACTCTATTCTTGTGGGTTGACTCGTACACGGAGTCTTGAACTTTTTGGAGCTTATGTAACTTTAAGTCTTCATCCTGAAGAACCACTGCATTAATCTTCAAAAAAATGCCTCTTAAAAAAGATAGGTAGTGGTAATTTTATACAATTCGAGGATAGAGTCACATTTCAGAATGTAAAATAATTTTTAAGATAAATTAGAAGATGTAACTGTCTATATCGAATTCTTATTTAAGCGCAGCTTTGTTCTGTAGGTCTATAATTTGAAAGATCTTAATTTTTAGGAATCTCATATTTCCTCGGTTTTCTTACATTTAAGCTTTGTATGCCTAAACTTTAAAATTAAGTTTCTTTATCAATCTGATTGTTCAGTAAGGTTTCTTACAACGGTTGTGCCTGGTACACATTGTTAATTCCAAAAAAGTACATATTCATACAGAATATTCAAAAGAGACAAACACTATTTCCTTTCAAATCAAAGCAATTTTTGACAAAATAGCTGATGTCAGAAAGGTCAATTCAGGCATAATGACATTTAATCATTTTGCGTTTATTTTGCAGGAATTTTGCATGCAATATTTTAATCTCCTTATAAAACAAAATATTGGGACTTTTCTCTGATGACAGCACAATATAAGGTGTTATGTGTCTGTTTAGGGAATATTTGCCGTTCTCCAACTGCGGAAGCGATTCTCAGACATTATTGTGATGCACATGGCCTAAATGTCATAGTCGACTCTGCTGGAACAAGCAATTACCATCCGAATAAAGCACCTGATACACGCAGTCAGGCGCATGCGGTAAAACGTGGTTATGATTTATCTGCGTTACGAGCCAGACAGATTGTTTTAGCAGACTTCGTTGAATTCGATTTGATTTTAGCAATGGATCATGAAAACTTCGATGATATTCAAACACTCATGTCAAAGGCTGTGCAACAGTTTGGTAGACATCAGATTCGCGCCAAGTTGGCATTGATGAGTGAACATGATCCGCAGTTTAGTCAACAAGCTGTACCAGATCCTTATTATGGTGGTGCAGATGGATTTGATCGAGTACTCGATCAGTGTGAATCCAGCAGCCAAGCATGGGTCGATATTTTTAAAAAGCAAATGAAAGCAGGGCAATAGGATTTAATTTAATATGCAGCTAAAAGCGCAGGTTCAGCTTAAAAACTTAAATACATTAAATTTGAATGCGATTGCTTCACATTATGTGCAAATCAATCATCCAGATGAGGTGATTGCGGCATTAGCATTTGCGGAACAGCAGCATTTAAACGTTTTGGTGCTCTCGGGTGGCAGTAATGTTTTATTGCCGCAGCAAGTACAAGCCTTGGTAATGCATTTAAATATTCAGGGCATTGAAGTCCTTTCTGAAGATGAAAATACCATTACAGTTAAAGTGGGTGCTGGGCAAGTATGGCATGACTTTGTTTTGTATAGTACGCAACAGCAATGGTTTGGATTGCAAAATCTTGCTTTGATACCGGGGCTAGTCGGTGCTTCACCTGTACAGAATATTGGTGCTTATGGCGTTGAAGCGGGTGAGTTTATTGAATCGGTACAAGTTTATGATCGTGAACTAAAACAGTTTGATTCGATCTCTGCTCAAGATTGCCATTTTGCTTATCGCCATAGTATTTTCAAAGATCATCCCAATCGTTACATCATTGTCAGTGTGACTTTTAAACTATTGAAACAAGCTGAGCTTAAACTGAATTATGGCGATCTTAAGCAAGCAGTAGGCGATACACTGACCGCAGAGAACTTACAAAATCAGGTGATACAGATTCGCCAAAGTAAATTGCCAGACCCAAAAGAATTCCCAAATGTTGGAAGCTTTTTTAAGAATCCAATTTTGGCACAAGTTGAATTTGATAAAATTACTCAACAATTTCCAAACATTCCGCATTATCCGCAGGCAAATAGCAGTGTTAAAGTGGCTGCAGGCTGGTTAATTGATCAAGCAGGTTGGAAGGGTAAGCAATTAGGTTCGGTTGGAATGTTTCATAAGCAAGCTTTGGTTTTGGTGAATTATGCTGAGGCGACTCTAGCGGATGTGCAAAATACCTATCAGGCTGTACAAAGTGATGTAAAACAAAAGTTTAGTATTCTATTGGAACCTGAACCTGTGTTATACAGTGAACAAGGTTTGATTCAAGCGCATAGTGGGTGAAGAAATCTATGGCGAAAGTACATTGGATGGTCAGTTTAGTACGGGTAATTACCATATTATTCGTGCTATTAGGCTGTTTTGTACTTTTTTTATATTCACCTTTTTACTCACAGTTTGTTGTAAAAGGTTTGAATCGTTTTGTTCCTGTCGATGTCAATGAAGTGGCGGCACAAAGTCAACGACCTGCAGCCTTAAGTGAACATGAAACGCTTGAACCAGGTTCTAATTTGTGGATTGCTCGTCAGGCCTATTTGAAGCTTATGGAAAAAACCTTTCAATCTGAAAAATCAGAGGATTTAAGGTTAATTCAAGCGCGTTATAAATTGCTGCAAGAATTGATTGCTGAAGAGCAAGAAAAAGAAAACCAAGATGAGAAAAAGCAACCGAATATTCCATTAATGAGTGAACAGCAGCCTGTTCAAGATCAGGAGAGTTCTGCAGTTGTGATCAATACGCCATTGGATTTTTTACAATGGAATACACCTGATAATCAGGCACTCATGGGGAAATATATTGCCTTTTTAGAAACTTATCCGATTGCATTGCCTGTGAGCGAGGATGACAAAGATCAGACCAATAAAGACTTGATTGAACTCAAAAAAAACAAAGATAGTGCGGCCGAGCAACAAAGTATTTCGCAGCCGAATGCAATTGTTGTATTGGGTGGCGGGTTGACGCTTGGGGCAAATGGTAAAGATATTGTGGTGAATAACTACACTCGCTTGCGCTTGGAAAAAACATTACAAGTCGAGAAGAAATATGCATTACCAATTGTACTGAGTGGTGTTGAAGCACCTTATATGCAAGCATGGTTAAAAGAACGTGGTGTTGAAGCGAAGCTACTTGAGAATCGCAGTATGAATACTTGTGAAAACTCTCGATTCAGTTCTTTATTGCTGCAAAAGAAAGGCGGTGCACCAACAGTAATCCTCATTACTGATGAATACCACATGCCTCGTACTCGTCGTTTGTTTGCCTTGAATGGAATTGAAACGATTCCTGTGGTTGCTCCGATGCCAACAACGTTAACTCAATGGCGTCCAAGTGAACAAAACTATGATCATAGCCGCCGTGCGAACTATGAAATGCTGGCAACGATACGTGATATGTTATTTGGCTCAAGTGATTGTCGAGAGATACCATAATGTCCGATCTTCCATTTTTAAATCCGACAATTTTAAAACAACTGGATTTACCTGTACCCAATCGAGAGACAACGCCACAGGTGCTTGAACCTTTGGATTTATCTGGTGTCACTGAAATCTCGAAACCATTACAAGCCTATCGTAAATTATATGGTTTACATTTATTGGATTGTGAACATTGGCAGGGTT
Source organism: Acinetobacter sp. TUM15071 (assembly GCF_008980925.1). Lineage (NCBI taxonomy): Bacteria > Pseudomonadati > Pseudomonadota > Gammaproteobacteria > Moraxellales > Moraxellaceae > Acinetobacter > Acinetobacter sp. TUM15071. The sequence goes on from NZ_BKGB01000013.1 coordinate 13,096, forward strand.
ATGTAGAAATGCCATTGTTTCGCTTACATGTCCAAGTATTTCAGCCCAAACAACAAAAAATCCAAGGTACAGTGTGTTTGTTACATGGCTATTTGGAACATAGTGGCATTTACCAGCCGATTATTAAAGAAATCCTAGATCAAGGCTTTAGCATCGTCACTTACGATTTGCCTGGGCATGGTTTAAGCAATGGTTCACCAGCCAGCATTCAGAATTTTGATCACTATCAGCAAGTGTTACATGCAGTTTATGATGCCGTGCGTGGTGCGAAACAATTACCAAAGCCGTGGTTAGGGATTGGGCAGAGTACGGGCGGTGCAATTTGGATGCATCACTTACTTGAATATGCAGAGCGCAGAGAAGATCCTATTGTTGACCGTGTATTATTGTTGTCGCCATTGATCCGGCCTGCAAAAACGGCATGGTGGCACAACTCGGTTGGGCTAGGTATTATCCGCCGGATCAAAAGCCAAGTACCACGGCATTTCCGTCGTAATAACCATAATCCAGAGTTTCTACGTTTTGTTCGTTTAAAAGATCCTTTACAACCTCGTATGATGGGCATGGATTGGATTCTGGCCATGTCAAAATGGATGCTGGAAATGGAACAACGACCTGCATGTCGTATTCCTGTCTGGCTCGCACAAGGTGCTTTAGATCAAACCGTAGATTGGCGTTATAACATTGAATATATTCGCCGTAAGTTTAGATTGCAGACTTTATTGATGTTGGAAGAAGGCTCACATCAATTAATTAATGAACGTGCAGATATTCGTGCTGCACTGACAGGGCTTATTCCTGCTTTCCTGCATGCAAAACCAAATCACCATTACTATTAATTGTACTTTTTTCGTTATTATTTAAATGATAGAATTTCTCATATCTTAAAAAAATATCAATAAATTAGATGTTTGGGGTAATAATGAAAATAGGTACATTAAGGGGTTTTTGTGTCTTTATTTTGTTATGTTTTTCTTTTCCTGTTTTCGCACAAGAGTTATATAAGTGCGTAACCAGTCAGGGAACAACATATCAAAGTAGACCATGTGCAACAAAGATAGCACAAAGGACAGCATGCACAGGCTCAGTTGCGGACGGCTTTTCGGGTGATTGCCGTTCTATGGAACAGCAAAGGCAGCAAGGAATGTCTTATGAAAAAAATGCTTATACACAGGATTTAGCAAATAATAAAACCAGAACAGAAACGAGACAATCCGAGTTTCAACGAGCAATTGTTGAATTCCCTGAATGTAAACAGCGCATTATGGCTTTGCAAAGATTTGCTCGTTATTCTGATCGTCGCTCTCAGTTAGTTGAAAATAACAGTCGATTTTATGCCGCAAGAGTTTGTACGGATGATGGCAGCGTATATGTGAGTTGTAATGCAGCCACCAATACATTGTTGACTCAGACCAGTCCGACTTGCCCATTGAAAAGGTAGAAGTTTTTTAAAGACATACATTGATAAATATTAAAAAATGGTAATTAGTCGTGAAAGCAGCATTTATTGTAATTGGGGTTATTTTTGCAACTTTTTTCTTGTTAAATCGTTGTTCTCATCGCGATGCAACATCAGATCAGTCCATTAATCATAATCCAATTGAACAAAGACAACAGGCTTTAGATCAAATCTCTTTATTGCAGCCGTTAAAGCAACACTTGCCCAAGGATTATGAAACGCTACAGCAAACCGCGAATGCTTCAGTACAGCCAGAAGAAATGCTTGCTGCTGTAAGTAGCACATTGTGGTGGAAATTACGTGATATTGTCGAAAAACAAGCGGATGATGAAGGGCAAAGGTTATGGACAAAAGCTTATTTACAACAGCTTTATGATGCCAAACGTAAAGGAAATTGTTTTCCAATTGCTTTCCCTCTCTATGGTAAAACCAGTATAGATGAGCGAAAGGCATTACTGAGTTCAGCTACACAGCAGCGAACTGTAGCGGCATTAACATATATTCTAACACATCAAGGAGCTCATTCTTCCGTTGATCGTATGCAAGCTCCACAGGCATGGGGACAGATTGCTGATAAATTACGTCAAGATTACGGTCAAGATGCTGACTTACTCAATGCTGGGGAAACAGCACAAGACAAGAATAAACAGTGTGAGGTGGTCATACGGACTTTTGAATATATTTTGTCTCTCCCCCCAGAAGAACAAGCTCCTGTGATTCGTTGGATGTTAAATAGGCATATTTCAGTGAGTGTTTTTTAAATGAAGGTTTTGATAAAAAAATGTATGTAAATTTAAAAAACCAATTGGTTAAGTTCACACTTCTATTATTCATGATGTTTAGCTTGGCTGCGTGTGGAAAAGTAGCCCATGAGCCTAAAGTTGGTGAATACGGGGAAAGTTTAGTTAATTCCGTTCTTTTAACCTCAAGTGAAATTGATGCATTGAATAAAGCTGTTATTGAAAAGCCAAAGGACACTTTTAAAAGGCCGAACATAGGTATTAGTTTTCAAGCAGATCACAGCAAAAATCCATATCGTTTTGTTATTGTTGCAAAAGGAGTGACCCAGCAACAGGGTAAAGTCGAGTTAAAATGGATTGGAGGTGTGCAGAGCGAGTCTTCTAATGGCTACCATCCTGAGGTTTTTCAAAGTGATGATAAACACTCCTATGATTTAAATGAACCTCTATTATTGGTCGTTAGTTCCGATCCATTCTCGGTAAATGAACAAAATAACGGCATGATCTATAGTATTCATGCGGAACTGATGGAAGCTTCAAACATTCAGTTTAAGTCCGTTGAGGTTCAGGTCTGGCAGGGTAAAGGCTCGCAATATAATTGGACCTCTTATCTCAAATTTTTAGTGATTTTAATGGTTGTGATTTTCGGTATTTATCGTCTGGTAAGTCGCTAACTTGTAGATATTAGATGAAAAAAAAGCCACCTTGCGGTGGCTTTTTTTTTTCATTAAAACTGATTGGCATCCGCCATTTTCCACATACGATAGTAGAAATTCTCGTCATCATTTAAATCGCTATGCAGCAATTCATTTTCTTTTAAGAAGAAGTGGATCTGTGCATAGTTTTTGATTTCACGATCATTCATACGCTGTGCCAAATGATGTGCTTTGATGTCGGATGGATGATGCAAACCTGCAGCAGCAATCATTTCAGATAAGGCGTGCAGCGTATTTTTGTGGAAATTAAACACGCGTTCTGCTTTGCTTGGAACATCAATCGCTTTTTGACGATCTTTATCTTGTGTCGCAACACCAACAGGGCATTGGTTGGTATGACAGCTTTGGGCTTGGATACAACCTACCGCAAACATAAAGCCGCGTGCGGAATTGACCCAATCCGCACCTAAGGCAAAGGTGCTGGCAATATCAAAGGCACTGATCATTTTACCGCTGGCACCAATTTTGACTTGATTGCGAAGCCCTGCACCCACCAATGTATTGTGCACAAAGCGTAAACCTTCTCTGAGTGGTGTACCAATATAGTCACTAAACTCGATTGGTGCTGCGCCAGTTCCGCCTTCTGAACCATCAACCACCACAAAGTCAGGCACAATTTTGGTTTCGAGCATGGCTTTGACAATACTCATAAATTGCCATGGTTGGCCAATACATAATTTAAAACCAACAGGTTTACCGCCTGAAAGCTCTCTGAGTTTTTGGATGAAATGCATCATTTCAATTGGGGTGTTAAAACTAGGGTGCTTAGAAGGGGAAACACAGTCATGATCTCTAGAAATACCACGAATACGGGCAATTTCTTCAGTGATTTTATGCTTAGGTAAAATACCGCCGTGACCTGGTTTTGCACCTTGAGAGAGCTTGACCTCAATCATTTTAATATTCGGATTTTTGGCTTGCTGTGCAAACTTTTCTGGATCAAATAAGCCTTCAGCGGTACGGCAACCAAAATAACCACTGGCAATTTGCCAGACAATATCGCCACCATGCTCTAAATGGTAGGGGCTTAGACTACCTTCACCTGTATCGTGGTAGAAGTTGCCTAAATGCGCGCCTTTATTAAGAGCTCGGATTGCGTTAGCACTCAGGCTACCAAAACTCATGGCGGAGATATTCATGATCGATGCACTATAAGGCTGGCTACATTGCGCATTACCAATCAGCACACGGAAAGATTCTGGGTTTGCAGGTGGGCAAGGGGCAATTGAATGCACAATAAAGCGATAGTTTGGATCATAGACATCTATAATTGAACCGAACGGTTTATCTGCATTTTCATTTTTTGCACGTTGATAAACAAGGCTGCGTTGCATACGTGAAAAAGGCAGGGCATCTTGATCTGATTCTATGAAATATTGACGAATTTCAGGGCGAACATCTTCAAAAAGAAAACGAAAATGTCCCAAAATTGGATAGTTTCTTAAGATGGCATGTTTCTTTTGCAGTAAATCGCGTAAACCAACAATGCTGAGTAATCCAGTGACTAACCAAAGACCGTTTAAAAGCGTATCGGATATAAAATAATAAATGGTATGTGGGGTATAGGTAAATTTAAACCAAGTAATGGTTAAAGCAGTAAAAATACAAAGAAACCAAACAGAATGTCTTGAAAAGAAAGTGTTAAGTAATTTATGTCTTATAGCTTGCGCTGGACTAGCCATCGGCAGGAGATTCCCATAATGAAGCAACTGACAAACGATGCCAAGAAGCTCACGCAAGCTCAAGTAATGAATTGTTAGATATGAGAATTATTCTCTTATAAGCCAGCTTATTTGATTCTTTATTAGAAAGTAACTTTCCTATTTACAGCGGAAGATTTACTTGAATCCATGTTCCTAACACGATTACTATCTTGAATATTGGTAACTTTCATAAATATAGATGCGTTCTATTCGAAAAGAAATTGGCTACATGCAGGTTTTGGGACTTAAAAATGAATAAAAAAGGTTCATCAATTACTCGGGTTTTAGACATTATTGAGGCAATTTCAACTGCAAAACATCCACCATCACCTTTAGACCTTTCAGTAGAGTTGGATATCCCAAAGCCAAGTATCCATCGTTTATTGCAAACTTTAGAACAAGAAAAGTTTGTGAAGACGGATATGTATGGTGGTTATATTTTAGGTGATCGCACCTATAAGCTGCTGATGAATGCTTGGGAGCAGGAACCTCGAAAGATGGAACGCTTAGCAATCCTGCAAAAACTATCTGATCAGATTAATGAAACCTGTGGTATTGCGATACTCAGTGATAATCAAATGCTCTACACCGACAGGGTTCAGGCGAATTGGCCGCTACAGGTGTATTTACCCGTTGGTGCGACAGTACCTTTGTGGTGTACTTCGAGTGGAAAACTGTTTTTAAGTTTTCAGCCTGTGAATCGTAGGAAAAATATATTAGAACATCTCCCGATTGTGCAACTCACCAAAAATACCATTACCAATCCAGTATTACTTGAAGAAAATCTAGAGCAAATTTTTTTGAATAAACTTGGAACGGATAATGAAGAGTTTATTTCGGGTATGGTGGCGTGTTCAGTCCCGATTCAAAGAGCAGGTACCATTGTCGCATGCCTATATGTGCATGCACCCACAATAAGAAAGTCTCTTGAAGATCTAGTGGCTTATGAGCCTTTGTTACGTCAGGCGGCAAGTGATTTAAATAAACTGATCGATGTATAAAAAGAGTGAGCTGAATGCTCACTCTTTTCTAGTGAGTAAATAAATTAGTTGAGTGTCGGCATTGAAAATTGAGCGCCTTCACGAACATTGGTACTCGGCCAGCGTTGAGTAATGGTTTTACGACGCGTATAGAAACGGGCGCCATCTGGTCCGTAGGCATGTAAATCGCCAAACAGTGAACGCTTCCAACCGCCAAAACTATGGTAAGCGACAGGCACTGGGAGTGGGATATTGATGCCGACCATTCCCACTTTAATATTATCGCTAAAATAGCGTGCGGCTTCACCATCACGAGTATAGATACAGGTGCCATTTCCATATTCATGATTGTCGATCAGGTCCATTGCCTCCTGCATGGTTTTTACACGGATGACTTGCAGTACGGGACCAAAGATTTCTTCTTTATAGCTGGTCATATTTGGTGTTACTTGATCAATCAGCGTTGCACCGACATAAAAACCATTTTCATAGCCTTCAGGAGCAGCATTTCGACCATCGACAATCACGCTGGCGCCTTGTTGTTCTGCACTATCAATATAGTTGACTACTTTGGCTTTATGTTGCGCCGTAATCACTGGACCAAAATCATTGTCTTTATTGGAATATGGACCATATTTGAGCAAATCGATTTCTTTGGATAATTTTGCAATCATTTGATCGGCAATGTCATCACCTACCGCGACTGCGACTGAAAGTGCCATGCAGCGTTCGCCAGATGAACCAAATGCTGCACCTAATAAAGAGCTGACTACATTATCTAAATCTGCATCAGGCATGACAATGGCATGGTTTTTTGCGCCCCCCAGTGCCTGACAGCGTTTACCTGCCGCAGTCGCGGTTTTATAGATATATTCTGCAATGGGTGTAGAACCGACAAAGCTAACGGCTTGAACACGTGGATCATGCAGCAAGGTATCAACTGCTTCTTTGTCTCCATTCACGACATTCAGTACGCCATCTGGGAGTCCTGCTTCTTTGAGCAGTTGGGCAATAAACAACGTTGATGAAGGATCACGCTCGGAAGGTTTAAGCACGAAAGTGTTTCCACACACAATGGCCATTGGGAACATCCACAATGGAACCATAACTGGAAAGTTAAATGGGGTAATCCCTGCAACAACCCCTAAAGGTTGAAACTCACTCCATGAGTCGATTGCAGGTCCGACATTCTTACTAAATTCACCTTTTAAAAATTCAGGGGCACTACAAGCATACTCAACATTTTCGATGCCACGTTGTAATTCACCTGCGGCATCATGTCCGATTTTGCCATGCTCTTCACCAATCAGCTGGCAGATTTTTTCAGCATTGTTTTCCAGCAATTCCTTAAATTTAAACATGACGCGAGCCCGTTTGATCACTGGGGTATTGCGCCATTCTGGGAAAGCCGCTTCTGCCGCTGCAATTGCTTCCTCCACGGTTGCTTTGCTGGCAAGTGCGACTTCTTTTGTTTGTATCCCTAATGACGGGTTATAGATGGCTTGCGTGCGTGTATGTGCTGTATTGATTGCACCCTGAATAAAATGTCCAATGAGTTCCATGTGAATTTTTCCTCTGTTATAAAAAATGAAAGCGTTTATGCTGACCAAAGTTGTTGATACAAGCTGACCATTTGCTCAATCGTCGGCACAATAGGGTTATTGGATGGTGAACCTGAGGCAAGTGCTTGCTCGGCCATGGTCTGAACAACTTCATCAAAATATTGTTTGTCTACACCGAACTCAGCCAATGTGGGGACTTTCAAATCTTGATTAATCGCGATTAAGGTTTTTATGAGTTTTTGATTGGCGACCTCAATCGGATCATCTGCATGTGCACAACCTATTGCCTTGGCACAATCGGCATAGCGTTCTGGTGCTGCCTGAATAGAAAACTCTGTGATAAGAGGAAGCAGCATTGCATTAGATAAGCCGTGCGGAACATGAAAGAAAGCACCAATGGGTCGGCTCATACCATGCACCAGTGCAACAGAGGCGTTTGAAAAAGCGATACCTGCCAAAGTAGAGCCAAGCATCATTTTTTCACGTGCTCGTTCATTGTTGGGTTGGTGATAAACGATCTGTAAATTTGGACCAATCAGTTTCATCGCTGCAAGCGCTTGTGCATCGCTATATGGGCTGGCTTTCTTGCTGACATAAGCTTCGATGGCATGGGTAAGTGCATCAATACCTGTATCTGCGGTTGTACGTGGAGGCAGAGATAGGGTGAGTTCGTAGTCGATAATCGCCGCGATTGGTAGAAAACCGAGCCCAGCACACAGCATTTTCTCACTGGTTTTATCATTGGTAATAATGGTAAAACGCGTGCATTCGGAGCCTGTTCCTGCTGTGGTTGGAATGGCAATGATGGGCAGACCTAGCTCATTGACTTGTCTAGGGAATTTATAATCAGAGATGTCCCCGCCATGTTTGCTTAAGATACTAATCGCTTTGGCACTATCAATCGGGCTGCCACCGCCAATCGCAATAATGGCATCATATTGCTGCGCCTGAATATATTTTACACCTGCTTCGATGGAGCTAGAGGTCGGCTCTGGAATGGTTTCATCAAAATAGTCACTGTCTATATGTGCTGCTTTGAGTAGGTCTTGAATTTGCTGGATATAGCCAAGTGAAACCATCATTTTATCGGTAATAATCAGTGGCTTGCTTGCACCTAAGCTTTCTAGAATCATCGGAAGCTTAGCTCTCGCATTTTTTCCAATTTCCATAATCCTTGGAAGGTGAGTTGAAAATGACATTTTAATTCTCCGTATTAAAGTCAAAATTGATTGTTTTTAAAATGAACCGAATATTGTTCCCAATGTGATCACGCCACTTAGCGCAATCAATGGAATGATGACGGCGACAATGAACATGTCGTAATAAGATTGTTTATGGGTTAAACCACACAAGGTAATAATGGTAATCACAGCACCATTGTGAGGAAGTGAATCCAGTGCACCGGAAGCCATAGAGGCAACTCGATGCATCAGTTCGAGTGAAATGCCATGTTGGAAGGCCAAATCCTTATAGGTTTCTCCCATGGTATTCAACGCAATACTTAAACCACCTGAAGCAGAACCTGTGATACCTGCTAATACATTGATCACGATTGCTTCTGAAATAAGTGGGTTGTTGGGGGCAATACCGACAAGAAAGTCTCGTAAGATAATAAAGCCAGCTAAAGACGCAATCACTGAACCATAGCCGACTTCTGAGGCGGTATTAAAAATGGGTAGAAAGGATGAGGAAACACCTTGTTGAATTGAGTTTTTGATATCAACAATAGACTTCCAGTTGAGAACAATGATACTTAAACAAGCCAAAACCAAGGCGCATATGATTGCCCATAATCCAATCACTGAATTAAGTGAGGTATTCCCAAATTGATCCGTTGCTAAATAGGCGGTATCCAGTGAAGGTAAGATCAGTTTAGTGAGGACTAAGTTGCTCACAATCACTATGAAAATTGGAATAAACGCGACCATAAGACTTGGTTTGGCACTCGTTGGATTTTGTTCAAGATGACTTTCGAGATGGTTGCCATATCCTTCGAGATTTAAATCCGCTTTTTTAACTCGCCGATTGAGCCACCACATGCCTGTGATCAAGATAAAGATAGATGCTAAAACACCTAAACCAGGTGCAGCATAGAGATCAGTATCAAAAAAAGGCATTGGAATTGCATTCTGAATAGCTGGTGTGCCTGGTAATGCGGTCATGGTAAAGGTGAGTGCACCTAGCATAATCGCTGCGGGGATCAGGCGTTTAGGAATGCCGAGTTCTTTAAATAATGCCGAAGCAATCGGAAAAACTGCAAAACCAACAACAAAAAGTGAAACGCCTCCATAGGTTAAAATTGCACAAGACAGCACGATCGAAAGCATCGCTCTATGATGACCAAGCTTTTCAACAAAGAAATTGGCTATGGTTTGTGCTGAGCCAGAATCTTCCATTAATTTTCCAAATACTGCACCTAGTAAAAATAGAGGGAAGTATTTGATGATATAACCGCCTAAACCTGTCATAAACACTTGGGAATAAAACCCAAGTAGTTGATCGCTGAGACCGCTCCATGCGACAGCAAATAATGCCAGTAAGGGTGCAAGTACGATTACGCTAAATCCTTTATATGCTAAATACATCAACAATATTAAGGACAAGACTATTCCAATTAGTCCTACCATTTTATACACCTGTTCTTGTAATTTTGTATAATGATACGAAACGTATCATTATTAATGTATATAATTTAATCTAACTGAAGTCAAGTATCGAAATTAGCCTAAAGTAATTGGAAGGTTGGCTGATTTTATAAAAATAATTTTCGGGAGATGATGAATAGAAAACTTAGAAAAAGATAAAAATGAACTAATCATGTTTCTTTGGTGAATTTTAGATTGCATGCGGTTTTTTTCTTAAAAAATAAATTAAAAACAAAGTCCTATAAGAAAATTATTGAGGAATCGTGTTTTAAAACTAGGAGTAAAAGAGAGTGATCAAGACCTTAGTGCTGATATGATCTAATTCAATATTTATTATTCACCCCACAACTTTTAATTGTTGTTTTGGTGGGGTGTTATGCTTTATGAAAGAATGTAGGAAAAAGTATTTCTCAAGGCAAAAAAATTACTCTAGCTCAAGCTGATAGTCATCTTTGGTGACTTTTATTTTAATCTTTTTATACTTTCTTTTATTCGGGTTCAAAGCCGAGTCAGTGACCTCAGTGGCAAAACTCGAATTTCCCATCAAGTCATAATAGGCCTTATAACCAATCAAGATCTTTTGCGGTCTACCACCATGTTCATGGCTATAGCTGTCAATGAGTTGAGTTAACTGTTCGAAAATCGAAGTTTGCGTCATGTCTAAAATATCTCATTCGCCTTTGTAAATCACAGGTTTAAGCTAATCGAACTTTGTTAAGGAAATAAGACAAGTAGTCTAATCACAATACATTTATTCGTAACAGCTTGAGACCATGGTCTGATTTAGTGATATTGCCAATTATTCTTTAATAGCGAGCTTTATTGGCAGAGCCAAACAGCAATAAAATTACACATAACATAATTTAATTATGTATTGCATAAATTTAGACTTTCTTGTAGCATGAATTTATAGCTGAGAGCCAAGATTAAGAACGATGATTTCTTCATTTGGCTGACTCATGGACGGAAAGGGCTTAAACACGGATGCTTTTACATACTTATAAAAACACCTGTCGCCTTTTCTGATAACGCATGTATAGGTTGATGCTTTTAGACAGCTTTTTAAGCAATTGAAGAATAGGACCTATGCAGAGCATTAAACGGATGAATTTATCTAAATAAGGGAAACTAGATGGACATTTTAGATAACCCATTAGAATTATGTGGTTTTGCTTTTATTGAATTTGTTTCGACGGAAAACGGATTAGATCAGATCTTTGAGACCATCGGTTTTTCTAAAGTCGCAAAGCATAAGTCTAAAAAAGTTTATTTATGGCGTCAGGGTAATATCAACATTATCTTGAACTACCAGCCTGAATCTTATGCTTCATTCTTCTTTAAAGAACATGGTCCTTCAGCCTGTGCAATGGGTTTCAGAACTCGTGATGCAGCCAAAGCATTTAGCAAAGCAGTGGAGCTTGGTGCAGAGCCAATGTATTCACAAGCTGGGCCAATGGAATTAAATATCCCTGCGATTAAAGGGATTGGAGGCATGCCAATTTTCCTTGTGGATCGTGATATCTATGAAAATGACTTCGTTTTCTTTGATGATGCGGACAGAAATCCAAAAGGTGCAGGCCTGAACGAAATCGACCATTTAACTCATAACGTCTATAAAGGACGTATGGAGTATTGGGCGAACTTCTACGAAAAAATCTTTAACTTCCAAGAAATCCGCTACTTTGACATCAAAGGCGAATATACAGGTTTAACCTCTAAAGCCTTGACTGCGCCAGATGGCATGATTCGTATTCCATTGAATGAAGATTCAGACAAAGGTAATGGTCAAATTGCAGAGTTCTTGGCAGATTTCAATGGTGAAGGCATTCAACATATCGCGTTTATTACCGATGACTTGCTTTCAACATGGGACAAGTTAAAGGGGATCGGCATGCAGTTTATGACAGCACCGCCTGAAACCTATTATGAAATGTTGAAAGAGCGTTTACCTAATCATGGTGAGCCAACTGAAGAGTTGCAAAAACGCGGTATCTTGTTAGATGGCAATACCAAAGATGGTCAGAAAAAGCTGTTGTTACAGATTTTCTCGCAAAACATGCTTGGACCTGTGTTCTTTGAGTTTATTCAACGTAAAGATGATGATGGTTTTGGTGAAGGTAACTTCAAGGCATTGTTTGAATCTATTGAACGTGACCAGATCCGCCGTGGTGTACTAGAAGCAAAATAATTCAGCTCAAAGCTTGAAACAAAAAGGCCAAGAAGTTTGCTTCTTGGCCTTTTTATATGGATGAGTTATTAACGGGTTTGAATATATTGATTGATCGCTGCAACTTCACGTTTAAACAGTTCTAATTTCTCGCTGCCTTTATGAACCGAGAAAAACATTTCACTGTCCAACGCGACAATACAAAACTCCATTGAATGATGCGCATTAAAGATTGGTAGACCCACTGCATTAATCCCGACAAGAAGATCACCCTGAGCAATCGACATGCCGTGTTGCAGGACATTCTCTTTGAGTAATAGAAACTCATCCCAATCTGTGGGTTTAATCGGGTAATGGTTATGTGCTGCTTTTTCCCATTCCGCTTGCATGAGTGGTTTGATCATTGCTTCAGGCATATAAGAAGCGAACACACGACCCGCTGCTGAATTGACCAATGGCATGATCGAACCGACTTTAGTCACAATCGATATCGGATGATTGGATTCAATCGATTGAACCACTAAAGGTCCTTTAGGCGACCATTTACTGATTTGAATACCACAGCCAATCTTGTTTTGTAATTCATAAATCAGGTGCTGAACCAGCTGTAATACATCAGTATGCTGGATACAGTTCAAGCCTAAACGCCAAGCTTGATCGCCTAATGCATACTGACCATCAGTGAGTTGCTTGGCGTAATTCATACGAATCAGACTGACCAGATAGCGGTGTACCTTGGCAGGATGCATATCCAGTTTGCTGGATAGGTCTTTTAATATAATGGGCTTGTTATGTTCCAAAAGGGCATTGAGCACGGCTAAGCCGACCTCAAGTGATTGAACCCCACCAGATAACTTTTCTTCAATCATTCAATAACCCTTAAGCTGCGTGCTTTCACGCCGTATTTGTTGCTGTCAATCATGGACAATTTACATCCAGCACATAATGCCTGAGCATTGGGCAAAATAGAAATCATCTTTTTAAATGAATCAAATCGGTGAATTGCATAAGCATACAATTGTTTTTAGAGCGATTGCACACTATTTTGCTGAGCCTACTATGCCTTAAAAACATACAGAATGCTTTAAATTCAGACCATAAAAAAGGCATTAGCATGTTACAACGCTAATGCCTTCTTCATTGAACTGGATTTATGCACCGAGTTCATCTTCGTGTAAGAAGTGAGTATGATGCGGTGCACGTTTGGTGCGACTCCACTCATCCAGCATTTCTAATTTCATTTCTTCGGTAATTCGTGCAATTTTGGCATCGGCATGGACATCATTGTAAGTCAGTTCCAGACGGTGACCATTTGGATCGAAGAAGTAAATCGAATGGAAGATACCATGGTTGGTCACTCCTAATACCTTGACGTCATTGGCTTCAAGATGTGCTTTTGCTGCCATGAGCGCATCTAAGTCTTCTACTTCAAAGGCAATATGTTGCACCCATTGCGGTGTGTTTTCATCACGGCCCATATCTGGTTGAGTCGGCAGTTCAAAAAATGCCAATACGTTGCCTTGGCCCGCATCTAAGAATAAATGCATGTAAGGGTCAAAGGCTTTGGTGGATGGCACATGGTCTTCTGCAAAGGCCAAAATGAAATCCATATGCAGCATTTTTTTGTACCATTCGACTGTTTCTTTGGCGTCTTTACAGCGATAAGCCACATGATGAATTTTTTTAATTGCAAAGCTCATGATAAAACTCCTTTTATCTCTATTCCCAATCTGGTTGTTGTTCTGGGGTAGCATTCAAGAATGCAGGAAGGGTTAAGCAATGTTGGTAGATCGACTCAATCTTGGGAAAAGCACTTAAATCAATTTTAAAGCGCTTGGCGTTGTAGACTTGAGGAATCAAACAGCAGTCTGCAAAAGTCGGCTGTGAGCCAAAACAGAATTGCCCATTGGAATGCTGTAATTGCATTTCTAAGCTGTGAAAGCCTTCTAAAATCCAGTGTCGGTACCACAGCGTTTTTTGCTCGTTGCTGATAGCAAGATCGTTTTGCAGGTACTTCAACACTCTCAGGTTATTGATTGGATGAATGTCACAGGCAATGCTTTGTGCGAAGGCACGGATTTTGGCACGTTCCACTAGATCTTTAGGTAGCAGCGCTTTGGCTGGATAACGTTCTTCCAGATATTCCAAAATACTAAGCGACTGAGTAAAGGTCTGATCTTGGTCAAGTAGTGTTGGCACCAACTGACTCGGATTGAGGGCACGATAACTTGCCAGTTGCTGCTCATTTTTAACGAGATGCACTGCTTCAGTTTCATAGGGCAATGCTTTCAGGTTGAGTGCAATACGTACCCGATAAGCCGCAGAGCTACGAAAGTAACTATACAGTTTCATAGTGCTCGTCCTTTTGTTCATTAAAACGAAAGTGACGTGCTGGTAAAATGGTATTGGCAACTTCACCAAAGCCCACGCGAATTCCATCTTTTTCACAGTAGCCTTTCATCACGACACGGTCACCATCTTCCAAGAAACCTCGCTTTTCGCCGTTGGAAAGGTTGAGTGGTTTGGTGGTATTCCAAGTCAGTTCCAGTAAGCTGCCATAAGAATCTTCAGTTGGGCCTGAAATCGTGCCTGAACCCATTAAATCACCCACTTGAACATTACAGCCTGCGATGGTGTGATGAGTCAGTTGCTGTGACATTGACCAATACATATATTTAAAGTTGGTTTGGCAAATCACATCGGCTTGTTCTGACTGAGGTGTTTGCACTTCAACACTAAGGTGAATGTCATAGCTGTTTGCAGTGTTTTCTTGTAGGTAGCCCAATGGTTTTGGTTGTTGCTCTGGACCTTTAACTTTAAATGGTTCGAGTGCCTCCATCGTCACCACCCATGGTGAAATGGCGCTAGCAAAAGTTTTGGCGTTGAAAGGGCCTAAAGGCACATATTCCCATTGTTGAATATCACGAGCTGACCAATCATTCAGCAACACCATGCCAAAGATATGTTCCCATGCGTTTTCAATGGCAATCGGCTCGCCCAATTCAGTTGCTTTACCCACTACAAAAGCGGTTTCTAATTCGAAGTCGAGTTTACGGGTTGCCGAGAACACAGGACGTTCTTCATTAGGTAATTTGATTTGGCCTGACGGGCGCACAATGTCTTTACCACTTACAATCACAGAACTGGCACGTCCGTTATAGCCTACAGGAAGTTCGCTCCAGTTCGGCAATAGCGCATTTTTAGGATCTCTAAACATGGTACCGACATTGGTGGCATGTTCTTTAGATGAATAGAAGTCGGTATAGCCAGGAACATGAATTGGCAAATGCAAAACCACATCTTTTTGTTTAAACATCACTTGCTGACGTAAATCGGCATCATCACGTAAGGTTGGGGTTTCTGCGGACAATAAGCTTTGCAAAGTGCTGCGAACCGTATGCCAATTCTGTTTGCCTGTTTCGATGAATTTATTCAGTGTTGGCTGATTAAAGCAGTTCGCTGTTGTGAGCTGTAATAAGCCTTTTTGCTCTAATGCTGCAAGGTCAAGCACCCATTCACCAATTGCAACGCCAACGCGCTTTTCAGCTTGTGCGGTCTCGCTGAAAATGCCGTATGGCAAATTATGTATTGTGAAATCTGATTGGGCATCAATCTCAAGAAAAGAAGTTAAATGATGTGCCATGATTCGCTTTCCTTGTCTTTAATTCTGTCGGTCTAATCTGGTTATTTAGGGAGTGTTTTGATTAAGCGATTGAAAGATAAAATGATGTATAGGTTTTTATCGGTCAATTCTAGTTTGCTTAGAGCAAAAATCCCTGTGTCTTAATTTCTATCATACTTAAAATAATTAATTACGCAATACATAATTTAATTACATTATTCATAATATTTGTTATTTATTGAATTTTCTGTTTATATGCGCGGTTATTCGAAAAGTGAATTAATTATTTTTCGAGTTAGATATAGGCATTTGTGATTAACTTATGATATACGTAATTTTAGACAGAAAAATTACGCGACACGGATGAGAATAATCATATGTCAAAACAGGAGCAAGGAAACCTGAACCCAGGTTTAAGCAATCGGCATATCCAGCTTATTGCGCTAGGTGGTGCGATTGGCACAGGTTTGTTTCTAGGTATCTCACAATCGATTAAGCTGGCGGGCCCATCGGTCATTCTAGGTTATGCGATTGCAGGGCTTATTGCATTTTTAATGATGCGACAGCTAGGCGAAATGGTAGTACAAGAGCCAGTCAGTGGTTCATTTAGCCATTTTGCTTACAAATACTGGGGCTCATTTGCAGGTTTCATGTCAGGTTGGAACTATTGGGTACTCAATGTGCTGGTCTGTATGGCTGAGCTCACAGCGATTGGGTTATATATTCAATACTGGTGGCCTGAAATCCCGACATGGGTTTCGGCATTGGCCTTTTTTATCTTAATTAACGGTATCAACCTTTTGCATGTCAAGTTTTTTGGTGAAATGGAGTTTTGGTTCTCTATCATCAAAATTTTAGCAATCTTGGCCATGATTGGTTTTGGTTCGTATTTACTTGCAACAGGAACAGCAGGGCCACAGGCTGGTATCAGTAATCTTTGGGCATTGGGTGGATTCTTTCCATTTGGTGTAGAAGGTTTGGTCATGGCAATGGCTGTGATCATTTTCGCCTTTGGTGGCATCGAGTTATTTGGTATTACTGCGGCAGAAGCACGTGATCCTGATAAAACCTTGCCGAAAGCAGTGAATCAGATTATCTATCGTATTTTGATTTTCTATATTGCAACGCTTTTCATCTTATTCGCGCTGTTCCCTTGGAACCAAATGGCGCAAGGTGGTAGCCCATTCGTGATGGTCTTTGCATCATTAGATAGCCAAGGCGTGGCAACAATGTTGAACTTTGTGATCTTAACTGCGGCTGTATCTGTTTATAACGGAACCAGCTATTGCAGTAGCCGTATGTTATTGGGCTTGGCTCAACAAGGTAATGCACCTAAGTTCCTTAAGAAAATCAATAAACGTGGTATTCCAACCAATGCGGTTTATGTATCTGCATTTGTCACTGTACTGTGTGTGTTGTTGAACTATGCATTCCCTGAGAAAGCATTTGGTTTGTTAATGATGCTGGTAGTTGCTGCGATTGTGATTAACTGGGTGGTGATTTCATGGACGCATTTAAAGTTCCGTAAAGCCATGCAAGCACAAGGGCTAACCACCAAATTCCCAAGTATTGCTTATCCATTCAGTAATTATCTATGCATTATTTTTATGCTTAGTATTCTTGTGGTGATGTCAATGACTGCAGATATGCGTATCGCAGTCATGATGATTCCTGCATGGATTCTGTGTTTGATGCTGGCCTATTTTTTGAAACAGCGAAAATTAAGAAATGCTCAGCCGAGTGTGGCGTTGAATACAGATGCTTAAGTTGTAAATTGATAGTTAAAAAGGGCTGAAAATTCAGCCCTTTTTTTTAGATGTCTGCTTTGATATTCATGCTGATATTTGGCGAATTGTTTGGTGAAATGAGCTAAAATTCGCTTATATCAATCGAGTTTATTTTCTCTGTTTATTCTTATTTGACACCTTAAAAAAGGCATTTGAATTGCTTCAATCATTAAGTATCCAAACACGATTGGGTGGTTTCTACCTGTTCTACTATGCCATAGTTGGAACTTTCATGCCGTATTGGAACCTGTATCTACAAGATCAGGGGTTCAATTATCAAGAGATCGGCATTCTTTCGTCAATTGCGATTATCACGCGTTTTTTTGCACCGCTGATTTGGGGCTGGATTGCCGATAAATCAGGTAAACGAATGCTTTTGGTTCGTATTGCAACATGGATGGAAGCCTGTATCTGGTTCGCCATCTTCGTAATTCCGAATAGTTTCCAATCAGTGGCTTTATTGATGCTGATTTTTAGCTTCTTCCAAAATGCTATCTTGGCACAATTTGAAGGGGTGACTTTATTCTGGCTTGGAGAAAAACGTGCTGAACTTTATGGCAAAGTTCGTAAATGGGGATCTGTTGGTTTTATTGTTGGCGTATTTGTAATAGGGGCTTTGCTAGAAATCATTCCGATTTCAATGCTGCCTATTTTATTGCTCTCTGTTTCATTCCTGGCTTTTCTCTGGTCATTTAGTATTAAAGAACCAGAGCATGCGCCAAGCTCTCAGAAAAGGCTTGAACCGCTACTACCGATTTTGAAACGGCCCATTGTTGCTGCATTTTTTAGTATTGAATTTATCTTACTATTTTCATTGGCGCCGTTTTATAGCTTCTATAGTAACTTCCTTAAAGAGATTGGGTTTAGTACCACACAAATCGGTAGTTTATGGGCAATAGGAGTGATTGCTGAAATCGTCATGTTTGCGGTGGCACAAAAGCTATTCTTCACTCGCTTTTCATGGCGGACACTGGTGGTGATTTGCTTAGTTTTGACCAGTTTACGTTGGTTCTTGGTTGGTATCTTAGAAACCAATTATATTGGACAGTTGCTTGCTCAGTGTTTACATGCTTTTAGTTTTGGCCTGTTCCACCTGATTGCCATGAAAGTGATTTTCCAAAACTTTACACCAGAGCAGCAAGGCCGAGGACAGGCATTGTATAGCACCATGTGGGGCTTGGGGGTGGCATCTGGAAGTTTGTTGGCAGGGCACTATTGGCAAGTTTTTTCAGGCGCGACCATTTTTTACTGTGCCAGTGTGGTGGTCTTGTTTGGTTTATTACTGGTGCTATGGCTGCCGAATCAAGTGGAAACAGCAGCCAAAACTTAGACTAGATTTGGATGTGTTTATATTGCGGCAACCATGGTTGTGCTTGTTCAAGTTGAGCTGCAAGTTGCAACAAACGATCCTCACGTCCAAACGGCGCGATAAACTGACTACCGAGTGGCATACCGTGTTTATTCCAATACAAAGGGACTGACATGGCCGGTAAACCTGTCACATTAGCAAGTTGGGTAAATGGTACCCAGCTTAAATTGTCCTGTACCATTTTTTCTACCAGTTTACCCTGTGCCAAGTAGTGGGCTTTTCCTAGTTTTAACAAGCCTTTTAGGATTGGCTTCTGCCAAGCAGGTGTAGCAACCTCACCATTTTTAGGCGCGACTGAGGCCGTGGTTGGGGTGAGGTATAAGTCATATTTTTCAAAGAAAATATTCATCTGGGTGCTGTACAGCCCCCAATTATTGAGGGTATGAATATATTCTGTCGCGGTGGTCTTCGCTCCAAAGGCAGCCAAAGCAATTGAATCGAGTTCGAAATCACGATCTGTTGCACCCGCCATTTGTTTGATTTGTGCCTGCATATAAGAGAATTGGCTAAACCATGTGGTGACAAAATCTTTTGCCAGTTCGAGGCCATCAATTTTAGGTCGGTCTTCAACCAAAATATGACCCAATGATTCCAATAGCTTCGCGGTTTGTTGCACAGCTTGAATTGCATCTTTAGAAATCTTGGTACCAATTGGCGATTGGGTATTAAATGCGATACGAAGTTTTTTTGGACTTTGTTGAATGATATCTAAGTAGTTTTGTCTAGGGGCTTCAATTCGAAATAATGAGGTTTGTTCAGGACCTTGCACTGCATCAAGCATGGCTGCACTATCCCGAACTGTTTTGCTGAGTACATGTTGCATGGCAGCGCCGTGCATGGCTTCGCTGAATTGTGGTCCCCATGGCGTACGTCCACGACTGGGTTTAAGTCCGAATAAACCGCAATAAGAAGCAGGGATACGAATTGATCCACCGCCATCACCAGCACCCGCAATAGGGACTAAGCCGCCTGCGACTGCTGAAGCAGCACCACCTGAAGACCCACCACTGTTATGCTTTAAATTCCAAGGATTATGACATGCTCCCCAAGCGTCAGGCTCGGTAATCCCTTTAATACCAAATTCAGGCGTATTAGTACGTCCAAAAGTGACAATACCAGTTTGTTCCCAGCGATTGACAATTTCTGCATTAAAGTCTGGCGTGTAATTGATTTTCTTTAATGCTTGACTGCCATAAGAGGTTGGCACACCGCGGTATTCTTGGAAAAGGTCCTTGACTAAGAATGGAACACCTGCGAATGGACCTGATAAAGCGTGTTGAGCGCGTTGTTTGGCTTGCTCATACATTGGGATAATGATGGCATTTAGCTTTGGATTGACCTGATTGCTTCGTTCTAATGCGATTTCCAATAACTCTGAGGGCTGAACTTCTTTGTTTTTGACTAATTCAGCTAACCCCAAACCATCGTGCAGTACGTATTCTGAAAATTTCATGGCTTTTATCCCTAAAGCGAAAATCTTTATAAAGTAAAAAGTTAAATACAATTTGAAAAATAGAATACCTGAAAAAGTGTCAAAACAAGCAATTAAATTACATGGTAAAAATATTGTGTTTATATGGTTATGAATGCATGCTTTTATCAAAAAATATGCTAATTTAAGCCTATGCACCGTTAAGATGACGACTTAATTAAATCTATGAAAAATATTTATATTATTGGATTATTATGGGCTTGCTCAACATGGACTATGGCAGAGACGGTCGTAAATGACAAAGCAGCAGTAACACCCCAGCAAATAGCTAAAGCAAATGCGATTCGGGTCACAACTCGCCCTGAGATTATGGGGCTGTGGGGAATGGAAATTCCGAACAATAAGAAGTGTGTCGAATACTATAACTTTCGTGGTGCCAGTGATGTGGTGATTAAAAGTGGTCAAGAATGGTCGTATGGCTTATATGATTATCAGCCATCAGAAGATCATAAAGAGCGCTTGCCTGCATTGGTTCTGCAAATCAAATATGACAATAATGAAATGGACTGTTCAGGTCAAAAACAAGATCAAACAGGTGAAGTTTCCCAATACTTTGTAAAATGGGCCAATGATTCCACCATCGATTTTTGTGCCAGTGAGAAAGGTGATAAGTGTTTTGCGACCTTGCGTCGTGTTTTACCTTAATAAGATTGAGTTAGACATAAAAAAGCCTCTTGAGTAAGAGGCTTTTTTTATTTAGGCTGTTTCAGCTTTTTGTTCAAGCTGCTTTAGCAAATGTTTTTCAAGATAATGAATATCCATTGCCTGTTCACAGAAATTTTTGTCTTGTAAGATCAAATCTTTATGCAAAGGAATATTGGTTTTAATCCCTGTCAAAATCATTTCATCTAATGCTTGGCGCATGCGAGCTAATGATGTTTCACGATCTTTACCATGAGAAATCAATTTTGCAATCATTGAGTCATAGTAAGGCGGGATGTTATAGCCCTGATAGATGTGTGAATCCAAACGGATACCAGCACCACCTGGCGCATAGAAACTTTCAATTTTACCTGGAGAAGGTAGGAACGTGGTTGGATCTTCAGCATTGATACGGCATTCAATCGCATGGCCATTAACTTCGATTTGCTCTTGTTCAAGTTCAAGACCTAAACCAGCTGCAATACGAAGTTGCTGTTCAATGATATCAACCCCAGTCACCATTTCAGTGACAGGATGTTCAACTTGCACACGAGTATTCATTTCGATGAAGAAGAATTCACCATCTTCAAATAAGAACTCAAATGTACCCGCACCACGATACTGCATCAACTTACAAGCATTCACACATGCTTCTAAAATATCAGCACGCGCTTGTTCAGGGAGGTTTGGAGCAGGTGCTTCTTCTAATACCTTTTGATGGCGACGTTGTAAAGAACAGTCACGATCATAGAGGTGAATCGCATGGCCATTACCATCACCGAGAACCTGTACTTCGACATGGCGAGGCTTTTGTAAGAAACGTTCCATATAGACGGTATCGTCACCGAACCACATCTCTGCATCGCGTTGCGCCGCTTGAACCGATTCAAGTAGGGTGTCGACACGTTCTACGATACGCATACCACGACCGCCACCACCAGAAGCCGCTTTCACGATCAATGGGAAGCCGATTTCTTTTGCTTCAGCAAGCGCATTATTAATCGTTACTGCATGGTCACAGCCAGGTACCGTTGGTACACCTGACTTTTTCATGGCAATAATCGCTGATACTTTATTCCCCATCAGGCGAATATGTTCGGGGCGAGGGCCAATGAAAATAAAGCCAGAACTTTCAACGATTTCAGCAAATTCCGCATTCTCGGATAAAAAACCATAACCAGGATGGATTGCATCCGCACCTGTGATTTCTGCAGCAGTAATAATTGCAGGAATATTTAAATAGCTTTCACTACTTGCACCCGGTCCGATACACACTGCTTCATCAACGAAGCGTAAGTGCATTAAGTCTTTATCAGCATCTGAATAGATACCAACTGTTTTAATGCCAAGAGTTTTACAAGCCCGAGTAATTCGTAAAGCGATTTCGCCACGGTTTGCAATTAATACTTTTTGCAACATAGGAATCCCCAAACTGATTAAGCACGGTAGCGGAAAAGTGGTTGACCGAATTGGATCACTTCACCATTTTTCACTAGAATTTCTTCAATTACGCCGCTTTTTGTTGCTTCAATTGGGTTCATGATTTTCATTGCCTCAATGATCCCCAATGTTTCACCCGCAGATACTGTTTGACCTACATTTACAAATGGTGCTTCACCTGGACTTGGCGCTGCATAGAACACACCAACCATTGGTGATGATTCAACTGCACCACGTGGTGTTTTTGCTGCTGGTGCTGGAGCAGCAACCGTTGGAGCTGCAGCTACAGCAGCCGCGGCATAAACAGGAGTAGGGCGAGTTAATGAGATGGATTGGTCGCCTTCCTTAACTTCAATCGCTTGTAAGTCAGATTCAATCATCAAGTCGATGAGCTTCTTGATTTTACGGATATCCATGAGTGAGCATTCCTAAAAAGTCTAAATTAGTTAGAAGATTGAATTTTTTCGATAGCGTAATCGAGAGCAAAGGAATAACCCTTTGCACCTAAGCCACAAATTACGCCAATGGCTTTATCTGATAAATATGAGTGATGACGGAATGATTCACGGGCGTGAACATTTGACAAATGAACCTCAATAAATGGGATCGCAACGCCAAGTAAGGCATCGCGTAAAGCAACTGAGGTATGGGTCAAGGCAGCAGGGTTGATAATGATAAATTTCACACCCTCGTTTTGTGCTTGATGGATACGATCGACAATCGCACCTTCCCAGTTGCTTTGAAAAGTATCTAGTGTCTGTGATGCATGTTGGGCTTGAGCGATGAGTTGCTGGTTAACATCATCTAGCGTGAGATAACCATATACCTCTGGTTCGCGTTTTCCTAGCAAGTTCAAATTCGGTCCATGAATTACCAAAATGGTTGAGCTCATTCAGCCTGCTCCAATTCTAAATCTGCAAAAGTTTTTTGCAAGATGTCTGCAAAGTTTGCTTATTATGGCACAAAATTCTGCAATTTTTTTATAATTTGTTTTAATCGATGAAGAAATTTGCATGCCAAGCATGGTGCATATAATGAAAACTTTGCAAGGAATTGGCAATGTTAAAATATGACAAAATTTAGCGTAATTTTATTTTTAAACATTCTAAACTGAATTACCCCATTTCGTTCATGGGATTTGTGTAACTCAGCAGTCAAACTATTTATATTTTGGTATTTTAGCGCGATTTAAATCCTTAGAAAGGAATCGATTAAAGCGTATTTTGATGAGACTCATTAGGGTAATGGTTTTACACTAACATATTGTTTTTATGTGCTTAAATTATTATTTGTGAAGATCTTAAACCTGTAGTTGCTAAAATATAAATATTGAACATTTTCTGATGCTACTTGGTGATTGCGTGACATTGTGAAGCGCTTGATAACTGCAATGTAAGATGATTAGAGATTGAACACTGTTATCGCTTATTCAGTTGGCAGAAATGATAAAAAATTCGCATTCTAGATGGCAGTTAATGACATAAAAATGTCCGAAAAAGATATCTCTGCTTTCAATATGATAGTTATTACTTAAGGGGTTACTTTTGATTGGCGTAATCCCTTTTGGGTCTTTCAAAAGCTGTCTTGATACTTAAAGACAGCTTTTTTTTGTCCTTTGTTTTATCAATTATTCGCAGCTGCTTTGTAGATTTCAAGCAGTAGGCAATTCTGTGCTTGAATCATATAGGTGTCTCGTTCAAGTTCTACAGCATTCCATTTATGCATTTGTTGAAATAGCCATTCAAAATCTTGGGCTTTCGGTTCAGCACTGTTCTGTACAAAATTACGAATGATATTCTGGATGGTAAAGTATTTTTCAACATGAATGTCTGGCGTGCAATGGAACTGAATCACATCAAATTCAATCAGAAGTTGCCATACTGGTGCAAAATCTTCGAGTTGACGTAATTCTTGTTGCGCTTTGAGAATGGCAGTGGTTAAGGCAATCAAGCTGTGTGGATGTTGTTGCGCCCATTCTTGCGTGACCGCTAGGACTTTGTCGGCAACATTCGGGATAATGTGCTGACTTGAACAGACAATTTGGCTTAGACCTTGTAACTCAGCTTGAGTATTCCAAGGTTCTCCGACACAAAACCCATCTATTAAATGATTACTGATCGCTTCAACCATATAGGGAGGTGGCAGGGTTTTCATTTGAATGGTTTGCGCTAGTTGAGGGGCGGCCAAAGCAAGCCATTCTCTTAAGCAATAGTGATGAATCGAATGTTGGAATACATGCGCCAAAGGGACGTTTTGATCTTGCTGGATATAATCCGTCAGTTTCTGTGCGGAGCTCTCTGCGCTGTCTTGTTTCTGAATATTCAGCGTATAACAGAGCTTCTGGCTTAAGCTAATAAAGGCACGGTTTTCACTCAATACGATAGGGGTTTGTAATGGAATCCCAATTTGATCGGTTCCGACTGCTGCCGCTGGCAGCATGGCAGACAGGCAATGTGCAGCATCGAGTAAGCCAAAAGCTAAACGATCACGTAAGCTGGCCCAAGAGGCTTCCTTGACTAAATTGACATTTAAACCGACTTCTTCAAAAAAACCACGCTGTTTTGCCCAGAGTAATGCGACACAATCAAGTAAGGGAATATAGCCCAGTTGTAATTCGGTTTTTTCTACTTTTGCTAATTCGACTAAATGGCTCATCTATTCATCCTTTAGTTGATTATTTAAAAGTTGTTGGGCATCGAGTAAACGGCGTGCCATTTCTCCAATAGTCATGCGGTGGCTCATGGCATTTTTTCTGAGTAATTGAAACGCGGTGTCTTCAGTTAAGCCATGCAGTTGCATGAGCAACACTTTGGCCTTTTCGACATCTTTACGATCTGCAAGTTTGGTTTTGGCATCTTTCAGGTCACATTCCAGTTTTTTATGCTTTTTATACTGCTCAATCGAAATATCTAAAATGGTGTGTAAGCGGCTTGGGTCTATACCATCGACGATATAGGCGGTAATCCCTGCATCGATGGCTTGTTTGATGGTGTCTTTATCGGTGTTCTTGGTAAATAAGACCGTAGGCAGATCAAAATTACTGACACAACTTTCAATCACATCGCGATGTGGATGATCCATATCAAGCAGAATGACATCGGCTTGAAGATGTTCGAGTTTAAAAATATTGAGATGATCGAGAGTAAAACAAGCCACTACATCAAAGTCATGTTCAATTAAACAGGTTTTTATGTATTCAGCCCGAGCCTGGTCGTCATCAATAAGTGCGATCTTGAGTTTCGGCATAAGTATATAGGTCAAACGGTGGGGTTATGCACAAAGATTAAAGTGCTGTGCGTATTGTTTTTGAAGCAAAAATAGTGCCAGTGAAGCTATTTTGATTTCTTATTCGGTGCAATCGCTCCATGGGGCGTATTGTTTATGCGCTTTATTGTATCGCTGTGACCAAGTAGAAGAAATGAAAAATTTGACTTATATCCTCCAGAATAAAAACTGCACTTTTTAAGTGCGTAAAAAGAGTTGTTTTGAAGCAGTGCGAATTCTGCTTTAAAACAGGTCGTTGTACTGAACTTGTTCTCTTCAACCGAATTGGTATTCATTAAAAATAAAGAGTAAATGAATAAAATTAATATAAAACAATAACTAATGTTGTGTTGGTGTGATTGTGGTTAGAACTTGGCACAGCATTTGCTAACTATTCCTTGAGTCAAAGATGACTTGCAAACTTGTAAGACGGCCAACGATGTCCGATCTGATCGGTTTGTTGATACAGCGTGCTGTATGAACAACACATGATACGTTCAGTATGGGAGATGGCAATGTCTTTAGATTTATCGGCGAAAAAAGCCACATCAATTAAGTTATTCAACTTTTCCGCACCAGCGATGCGGGCATTCCACATGAGTTGGCTTGCTTTCTTCGTTTGTTTCTTTGCTTGGTTTGCTTGTGCACCGTTAATGCCAGTGATTGCAGGCGAGTTCCATCTCACCAAAGATCAGATCGCCAATATTAATATTGCTGCTGTTGCAATCACGATTGTGGTTCGATTAATCGTTGGTCCACTGTGTGATAAGTATGGTCCGCGTAAAACGTATACTGCATTGTTATTGTTGGGCAGCATTCCTGTATTTGGTGTTGCTGCAGCAAATAGTTATGAATCCTTCCTATTCTTCCGTTTATTGATTGGTGCAATTGGCGCCAGCTTTGTCATCACTCAATACCATACCAGCATTATGTTTGCGCCAAATGTTGTAGGCACCGCAAATGCCGCTTCAGCGGGCTGGGGGAATGCAGGTGGTGGTGCGACACAAGCCTTGATGCCTTTACTGTTGTCTGCTTTGGTGATGTTCGGTGTAGAACAAGCCATGGGGTGGAGAATTGCATTGCTTGTACCTGGTGTGATGATGCTGATCGTAGGTGTGCTTTATTGGAAGCTGACCCAAGACTGCCCGCAAGGCGATTTTAAAGAACTTCGTGCGCAAGGTGTTGTGGTGGGAAGCGATAAAAAAGGTGGCTTGGCAATCCTAATGCATGCAGCACGCAACTATCGGGTCTGGATTCTATTCTGCTCTTATGCGGCATGTTTTGGTATTGAAATCTTCATGCACAACATCATTGCGATGTATTACGTCGAACACTTCAACTTTGGCTTAAAAGAAGCAGGACTGGCAGCAGGTGTTTTTGGTTTGCTGGCACTGTTTGCCCGTGCACTTGGCGGTATTGTTTCAGACAAAGTGGCGCTGAAAAAAGGTTTGGATGGACGCACCAAAATCTTGTTCCTGTTGATCTTGGGGGAAGGATTGTTCCTGATGCTATTCGCGCATATGAACAGCGCGGTATTCGCAATTCTTAGTATGACCATCTTCGCACTGTTTACCCATATGGCATGTGGTGCGACTTATGCCTTGGTTCCTTTTATTGATCGTGAAGCACTCGGTGGTGTGGCTGGCATTATTGGTGCAGGCGGCAATGTCGGTGCAGTCGCAGCAGGATTCTTGCTGAAAGGAATGGTCGATTTTCAAACTTGTTTAATGGTTTTAGGCGGCTTGGTGGTGATTGCTGCAAGCTCGGTGATGCTGATCCGATTCTCGGTAGAGCATAAACAAAAAGAACAACAGCTGTTTGAACAAGCCATGTTGGAACGTAGCTCAGAACAAAGCAGTGCAGCTTAATCAAAGATTCGATTTGAGGAGAAACACAATGAAATTAGTGATGATTGGTCACGGTATGGTGGGGCATAAATTCATCGAAGCCATCTTAGAGAAAGCTGATGATGAATTAGAAATTACCATCCTTGCAGAAGAACCACGTATTGCCTATGACCGCGTACATTTGACTGAATACTTCTCTGGTAAAACAGCAAAAGACTTATCACTGGCTCGCTTTGATTTTGCAGACGCGCACGGTATTGATTTAAGACTGAATACCAAAGCGGTAGAAATTAATGCAGCTGAGCAAACGGTGACTACCAACTTTGGCGATGTGATTCATTATGACAAATTGGTCTTAGCAACAGGGTCGTATGCCTTTGTTCCTCCGATTTCAGGCAATGACCGTGAAAACTGTTTTGTCTATCGTACCATCGAAGACTTGGATGCGATTCGTACAGCAAGTCTGAATGCGAAGACAGGTGTGGTGATTGGTGGTGGCTTATTGGGGTTGGAAGCAGCCAAAGCACTACGTGATTTAAATTTGGAAACGCATGTGGTGGAATTTGCACCACGTTTGATGGCGGTACAGATTGATGATCTTGGTGGCAAAGTGCTACGCCGTAAAATCGAAAATCTTGGGGTAAAAGTCCACACTCAAAAAGCCACGCAATGTATTGAGGCGGGTGGTAGCACGACACACATCATGAAGTTTGCGGATGGCAGTGAGCTGGAAACAGACATCATTTTATTCTCAGCGGGGATTCGCCCACGTGATGAATTAGCGCGCTTGAGTGGTTTAACGTTAGGTGAACGGGGCGGGATTAAAATTAATGATTATTGCCAAACCTCAGATGAGCATATCTATGCAATTGGTGAATGTGCACTGTGGGATAATAAAATCTATGGTCTGGTCGCACCCGGCTATGACATGGCACGTATTGCCGCAAAACATATCTTAGCCGAAGAAACCCATTGTTTCGCGGGTGCAGATATGAGCACCAAGTTGAAGTTGATGGGTGTTGATGTGGCATCCGTCGGTGATGCACATGGTATGACACCAAACTCACTTAGCTATTTCTATGCCGATGAAGATAGCCTTGTGTATAAAAAGATCGTGGTCGATGCCGATAAAACCAAGTTGCTCGGTGCGGTCTTGGTCGGTGATGCCAAAGAATATAACGACCTGCTACAAATGATGTTGAATGGGCTGGCACTACCAGAAACGCCTGAAAGCTTGATCATGCCAGGTTTTGCCGATTCAGGTGCGAAGGCAGGTGGGAGCGGTGTCGATTTATTGCCAGATAGTGCAACCATTTGTTCGTGTAATAACGTGTCTAAAGCCGATATTTGCCAAGCGATTTGTGACGGTTCAACCTCACTCGGTGCTTTGAAGAAATGTACCAAAGCAGCGACAGCCTGTGGTGGTTGTGCACCTTTAGTCACGCAAGTATTAAAGTCTGAACTGCAACGCCAAGGCGTAACAGTCAATAACCATGTCTGTGAACACTTCCCATACTCACGCCAAGAAATTTATCACTTAGTACGAGTCAATGAAATCAAGACTTTTGATGATTTGATTCATCAACATGGCCATGGTTTAGGTTGTGATATATGTAAACCAATGGCGGCTAATATTTTGGCCTCATGCTGGAATGATTTCGTACTAGAACCTAGCCATGCGGGCTTACAAGACAGTAACGATTACTACTTGGGTAATATTCAAAAAGATGGTTCTTACTCGGTTGTGCCGCGTATGGCAGGTGGTGAAGTCACACCAGATGGCTTAATTGCTGTCGGTCAAATTGCCAAAAAATATAACCTGTATACCAAAATTACCGGTGGACAACGTGTCGACTTATTTGGTGCACAAATCCATCAACTCCCGTTTATTTGGGAAGAACTCAATGCAGCAGGTTTTGAATCAGGTCATGCTTACGGTAAATCTTTACGTACCGTGAAATCATGTGTTGGTAGTACATGGTGCCGTTATGGAGTGGACGATTCTGTGGGCTTAGCGATTGAACTTGAAAACCGCTATAAAGGCTTACGTTCGCCACATAAATTGAAAATGGCAGTTTCAGGTTGTACGCGTGAATGTGCTGAAGCGCAAGGTAAAGATGTTGGGGTAATTGCAACTGAGAAAGGCTGGAACTTATATGTCTGTGGTAATGGTGGTATGAAACCACGCCATGCAGAATTATTGGCTTCTGACCTTGATACCGAAACCTTGATTCGTTATATCGACCGTTTCTTTATGTTCTATATCCAAACTGCAGATCGTTTACAACGTACCAGCGTATGGCGTGACAATATGGAAGGCGGTTTGGATTATCTCAAATCAGTGATTGTTGATGATTCCTTAGGATTGGCTGAAGAGCTTGAAAGTCGTATGAGTCATGTGATTGGGACTTATCAAGATGAATGGCGTACTGCGGTTGAAGACCCAGAGATTCGTAAACGTTTCCAAACCTATATTAATGCCAGTGCAGAACAGCAGGCTGATCCGCATATTCAATTTACCCAAGTACGTGATCAGATTCGCCCTTTGAATGACGCTGAACGTTCAGTCGATCGTATCCCAATGGTTGAAGCATAAGGAGAACTCAAATGACCAGTTTAAAAAACATCGATATGCTGCCAGAAAATCAATGGGTCGAGGTGTGTGCTTTGGAAGACATCACACCAAATACGGGTGTGGGCGCACTGATCGAAGGTCAATCCGTTGCACTGTTTCGTGTCGGTCACGAAAAGCGGATTTATGCGCTTAGCAATAAAGATCCATTTAGCCAAGCCAATGTGATGTGTCGCGGCATCATTGGCGATTTACAAGGTGAACGCGTGATTGCATCCCCGATTTATAAACAACATTTTAGTTTAGCGACGGGTCGTTGTTTGGAAGACAAAGATCAAAAGCTCTTGGTTTTTCCAACCAAAATTGAAAATGGTCGTGTTTGGGTCGGGTCTGTTCCGCAAAAAACCTATATTACCAACAATGG
Organism: Acinetobacter sp. TUM15071; assembly: GCF_008980925.1. Lineage (NCBI taxonomy): Bacteria > Pseudomonadati > Pseudomonadota > Gammaproteobacteria > Moraxellales > Moraxellaceae > Acinetobacter > Acinetobacter sp. TUM15071. Next base: position 43,527 of record NZ_BKGB01000013.1, read on the forward strand.
CGCTGCTCAAGAAAAGCTGAAACTGGTGCTGATTGGCAATGGGTTGGCGGGCATGCGTTGCCTAGAGGACCTACTGGATATGGCACCAGATCGCTATGACGTCACCGTGATTGGCGAGGAACCGTGGGGTAATTACAACCGTATTATGTTGTCGCCAGTACTTTCAGGTGAAAAAACCATTGATGACATCATGTTGCATCCACATGCATGGTATAGCGACAAAGGCATCAAATTTATTGCCGATGACCCTGCAATCAAGATTGATCGTACCCGTAAAGTGGTACATACCGAGAAAGGTGAAAGTGTTGATTATGACCGCTTGATCATTGCCACAGGTTCATCACCATTTATTCCACCTGTACAAGGCGTGGATTTAAAAGGCGTGATCAGCTTCCGTGATATTTATGATGTCAACACCATGATCAAATATTGCGAAAGTAAGAAGAATGCGGTGGTGATTGGTGGTGGTTTGTTGGGGCTGGAAGCTGCCTATGGACTGAAACAACGTGGTATGAATGTGACGGTTCTACACCTGATGGATCGAATTATGGAACGTCAGTTGGATGGGCGTGCCAGCCGTATGTTGCGCCATAGTATTGAGCAAAAAGGGATCAATATTATTACCGAGGCGAATACTGAAGCATTGATTGGCGAAGAGGGTCATGTCAGTCAAGTCCGTCTTAAAGATGGAACGGTACTGGACGCAGATTTAGTGATTTTTGCGGTTGGGATTCGCCCGAATATTGCCTTGGCTCAAAGTGCTGGACTGCGTTGTAACCGAGGTATTTTAGTCAATGACACCATGCAAACTTTTGATCCAAGTATCTATGCGGTTGGTGAATGCATCGAACATCGTAATCAAACCTTTGGTCTGGTTGAGCCGTTATGGGGACAGGCTTTTATCTGTGCAACGCATTTGGCTGAACATGGCAGCTTAACCTTTAAATCACCGACCGTACCAACGCAGTTAAAAGTCAGTGGTGTCGATGTATTCTCGGCTGGGAACTTTGAACCGAAAGAAGATTATGAAGACATCATCCTTAATGATGATAAGCGTCAAATTTATAAACGTATCATTATCCAAAAGGACAAAGTAATTGGTGCGGTTCTGTTTGGTGATACCGAAGATGGGATGTGGTATGCCGAGTTGATTGCAGATCAAACGCCTGTTTCTACCTTTAGAAACAAGCTGTTATTTGGTAAGGATTTTGCTATGAAAAAGGCAGGGTGATGAATCTCCCCTTAACCCCCTCTTTATAAAAGCGGGGGAATGCCACGGATTTAAGTAATGACGATGATTCGTAGCTTCCTTCACTAAATGAAAGAGGGACTGTTTTTCAATTATATTTAAGATATGAATTCGCGCTACTCCTCCCTTGACAAAGGGAGGCTGGGTGGGATTCAAAGGGGCAGTCATGAACAGTATTCAAAATTTAGAACACAGTCGCTCCGATCAAGCAGAAACAATCATTACAAAAACAACATGTCCCTATTGTGGCGTGGGTTGTGGCGTGGATGTCAGTGTCCAACATAAAACGCATGGCACGACGGTACAAGTTGCGGGTGATCTGGATCATCCTTCAAACTTTGGACGACTCTGCATTAAAGGCAGTAATTTAGCTGATACTTTAGGCTTGGAAACTCGAGTCTTGCATCCGATGTTTGGCCGTAAAAACCATCGTCAAGTCACGACATGGGATCAGGCGATTGAGAAAATTGCAGATCAGTTTCAAGCGTGCATTGACCAATATGGAGCAGACAGCGTTGCATTTTATGTCTCAGGACAGTTGCTGACTGAAGACTATTATGTAGTGAATAAGTTTGTAAAAGGCTATTTGGGCACTGCCAATATTGATACCAATTCACGCCTATGTATGTCGTCTGCGGTTGCAGCGCATAAACGTGCCTTCGGTGAAGATATCGTACCTGCCAGTTATGAAGACTTTGAACATACGGACATGGTTGTTTTAGTTGGCTCTAATACAGCATGGTGTCATCCCGTACTGTATCAACGCATCATGCAAGCCAAGAGCAAGAATCCAGATTTATTTGTGGTGGTGGTCGATCCTCGTTTTACCAGTACTTGCGAGCAAGCGGATTTACATTTGCCGATCTTACCCGGTCAGGATGTGGCTTTATTTAATGGCCTGTTTCAGCATCTTTACCATCATGATTATATTGACCATCATTTTGTAGAGACCTATACCGAAGGTTTAGCAGCACTGTTAGCTGCGAGTGCAAGCGAGCAAGATTTTAATGCTTTGGTGAAACGTACAGGAATTTCTGCAGAAAAATTACAGCTGTTTTTTGATAAATTTGCTCAAACAGAAAAAGTGATTACTTTATTTTCGATGGGGGTCAATCAGTCATCTCAGGGCGTGAATAAAGCCAATAGTATTATCAACTGCCATTTACTCACTGGAAAAATTGGCAAATTAGGTGCAGCACCATTTTCAATGACGGGTCAACCCAATGCCATGGGCGGTCGTGAGGTGGGTGGATTGGCCAATATGCTGGCAGCACATCTGGATTTGGATAATCCTTCGCATCAACATCTGGTGCAAAGCTTTTGGAACAGTCCTGTGATTGCTAAGCAAGCAGGTTTAAAAGCAGTTGATTTATTCCAAGCGGTGGAAAGCGGCAAAATCAAAGCGATCTGGATTATGGCGACCAATCCTGTGGTGAGCTTACCTGATGCAGATCAAGTCAAACGCGCCTTGGAAAAATGTGAATTTGTGGTGGTTTCTGATATTTGTGCGGATACTGATACCACAGCCTATGCCGATGTGTTGTTGCCTGCATTAGGTTGGGGAGAGAAAGATGGTACGGTCACCAATTCTGAACGCCGTATTTCACGGCAACGTGCCTTTTTAAATCCGCCAAAGCAAGCCAAAGCGGATTGGTGGGCGGTGGCAGAAGTTGCGAAAAAACTGGTTTTTACTGGTTTTGAGTTTAGCAATGCCTGTGACATTTTTAATGAACACGCGGCTTTATCGGCCTATCAAAATGCCAGTGTTGATCAACGCGACCAAGTTGAAAATTTTCGTTATTTCAATTTAAAAGGGCTAATGAATTTAAGTCTGGATGAATATAACCATTTACGTCCAACCCAATGGCCTGTGTGGGAGAAAGGGCAAAGTATTGCTGTTGAACAGTTATTTGATCGAGGCAGCTTTAGTCATAAAAACAAAAAAGCCAAACTGATTCCTACTGTCGCCATTGATCCAGTGCATGCCATCTCCGAAGATTATCCATTGGTGTTGAATACAGGACGTATTCGTGACCAATGGCATACTATGACCCGCACGGGGCTATCGGCAAATCTAACTACGCATCGCGCTGAACCATTTTGCGAGATTCACCCGAATGATGCGTTAAAATTTGGGATCCGAGATAAAGCTTTGGTGGAAGTCCGCTCACAATGGGGGCGTTGTGTATTGCGTGTGACGCTGGCACAAGGTGTGCGTCGTGGCCAAATCTTTGCCCCGATTCATTGGACTGAGCAAGTCGCTTCTGATGCGCGGATTGGTAAAGTGGTCAATCCAGTGGTGGATGCGATCTCAGGTGAACCTGAATTCAAACATACACCCGTTGCGATTCAGCCATTCCATACCACTTGGCAAGGGGTGCTCTATGTACGTGAAGGCTTTGAACATCATATCAAAACATCTTTACAAAGTTGTGCATGGTGGACCAAGATCAAAACCGCAAAAGCGATGCGTTATGAAATTGCTGATCGTCATAGTATTGATGAGACCCAAAAGAATCTGAAAAGCTTCCTGCCTTTTGTCGATGAAACCTATGAATGGTTAAGTCTGGAGGACATTTCATCGCAGCTCAGCCATAGTGTGATTTTAAAAGACGGTATACTGATTGCCAGTTTATATATTGCACCTGTCGATTTATTGCCAAATCGGGATTGGGTGGCGAGTCTATTTAAACGTGAACGTTTAAGTGCCTTGCATCGTAAAGCTTTGCTGGCAGGGATGCCAATGTCTGCTGCAAATAACGATGGACCATTGGTTTGTAGTTGTTTTAAAGTGGGTAAGAATAAAATTATTGAAGCCATTAAAACGCAAAACATCACCCATGAAAAACAAGTCACGGCATGTTTAAAAGCAGGTGGCAATTGTGGTTCTTGTTTACCTGAGATTCGTGGTCTGATTAAAACCTGTCAATTGGAGGCAGAAGCATGAATACAGAATATCCCGCTACAGATCTAGTGATCTTGGCGGGAGGGCAAGCGCGCCGTATGAACGGGACAAACAAACTGCTGCAACAGTTTGATGATCAGATTCAGCTGTCAAAAATATGTGAAAGTTTTAAGACTCAGGTTCAACACATTTGGGTAAATAGCCACCGTGATAACTCGATATATAAACAGATTGAACCTGATATTCGATGCTATGCAGATGATCAAAATGGTTTCCTTGGCCCGTTGATGGGGATGAAGAGTGCTTGGTCACATCTGCAAGCTGACTATGCTTTATTTATTCCCTGCGATGTGACTTATATTCCTAGTCAGGTTGTGTTTAAACTGCATCGTGCTTTACAAAAGCAACCGCTGACGCAAGTGGCCTATGTCAATATCAATGGTGACGCTTTATATCCATTTTGTTTACTTAAGCGAGAAAGTATATCGGTGTTAGAGCAAGCGATTGCTGAGAATAGACTGAGTTTACGAGATTGTTTTAAACAATTGGATGCACAGACAGTGGCATTTCAAAAGCAGGGCCTATTTTGTCATAGCATTAACTCATTAGATGAACTGCAACAATACAAGCAGATGAAGGTTTTTAAGCAATCTATTTCTGGTTAATGGATCGCCTCAGCTGATTTCAGACTAATTACTGCTGCAATTAATAGTGCCGCAGCCGCGGTAATCAGTGAGCTATTGAGCGTATGATAGATCGTGAATAGGGCATTCACTACGATTGGGCCTATGATCTGACCCAAGCCATAGACGACGGTCATTAAGGCAATTAAATTATTTTGTGCTTGGCGAGCGATATCCTGTGCCACAGGCATGGCAATGGTCACCGTTCCCATAAAGGTTGCTCCCACCAGTAATGCACTTAACAGATAACCCAAAGCGGTGGGTAATATGATCGGCAATACAACACCAAAAGCCTGTAATCCTAAATTAGAGGATAAGGCGACTTGTGTACCGAAGTTGTGGTGGATACGATGCCAGAAAAAACACGAAGGAATCGCACCTAAACCAAAGATTGCCCAGATCTGTGCCGCATCAATATTCGGTAAGGCCTGTTTCACCAATAAAGGTAAATAGGTTGCGGTAATGATGTAGCCAAAACCCGCCAAGGCATAAATCAAAATCAGAGCGTAGGTATGGGGTACTTTGCGATTTGTGCTCGATATCTGCTGAGTTGAAACAGTATTCGGTTGAGCCCGCGATAAACCAAACATTGCAATGCAACCAAGGACCAGACTGGATAGACCGAGCAATAACCATAATATTTTGCTGTGCCAACTTAGATGCGAGCCAAAAACCAAAAGCTCGGCAGAGAGCGCAATCCCGAGGCCAACGCCTGCATACAAGATAGGGGCTTGTTGCGTTTGTTTCTGCTGTTCAAGCAGCCATAATGAAGCAGATACCATGGCAAAAGCGCTAAAAACGCCAGCCAAACCACGAATCAAGATGATTAGGCCAATCGTGTTAATACAGCTGAGTAGGATCAGACAAAGGACGGTACCCACTGTGGCAACAATACTACCGAGATAACTCTGCTGGGATTTCATCTTGATCGCAAATAAAGCACCCAACAGATAGTTCGCATAGTTTGCAGAAGCAGCCAAACTGGCATGCTGTAGATTAATGATGCCTTCATCAATCATATGGGGGTAGACTGCAGTAAACGCAAAGCGCCCGAAACCCATGCCAATTGCCATAATCAAGGCGGCACTGATTGCTGATTGCATGGCGTTGTTGCTGTTTTTTACTAGCTTAGTCATGGCCTGTTCACTCCACCAATTAGTCGCTATGACTCATATGCGCGAGAGGTTGTGCTTTGGCAAGAAATTTGTAGTCAAATACATAGAGTGCATAGCTGAAGCAACTTAAAATACAGGTTAAAAATAACAGCTTAGTACCAGACATTGTTTGACCCATCTTTAGGTGTTGAGAAATGAATAGCTATTTAAACAAGCGCTATTAATCATGTAAAATGATTTGAATTGATAGAAACTATCTCTAATAGTGATGGCGATGCAGATTAAATCTTTAGAAATTTTTATGATGGTGGTGAAGTTAGGCAGTTTTTCCGAGGCGGCAAAAACGCTCTATACCGTACAATCCAATGTCACCAGTCATATCAAAAAACTGGAAACAGAATTGAATGTTGAATTGCTACATCGGCAGAACCCAATTCAACCGACCAGAGCTGGGGTACAACTGTATGGTTATGCTGAAAAAATGCTGCATCTGCAAAAAGAGCTGTTGGACACATTTTCCCATAGTCAGCTGACAGCCAATTTTCCTTTAGCGATTGGGAGTATGGAAACCACGGCTGCGGTTCGACTGCCAGCGTTGATCCGCGATTTACAACAGCACAGCCCAGATTTTCCTTTTGCGTTATCGACAGCACCCACACGAGATTTGATTGATTTGGTCCATGCATCCAAGCTGGATTGTGCATTTGTAGCACATCATACACCGATTGATGGGATGTTTAATTTACATGTATGGACTGAGCAGTTGGTACTTATTTCCTCAAAGCATGTGCCTGAACGACTTACAAAAGAAGATCTGATTCAAAAGAAATTTATTGCCTTTAAGCAAGGCTGTAGTTACCGCAAAGCCATTGATCAGTTCTTATCGGCCCATCATTTACCCGCAGCCAATGTGATTGAAATGGGTAGTCTAGATGGCATTATCAGCTGTGTCAGTCTAGATGTTGGCCTTGCAATTTTACCGATCAGCTATGTACAGCAATCTCATTTTTCCCAAAGTGTGAAGATTCATCCCACCGACTCAGCTACAGCCCAGATTAATACCTATCTAATTGCACATCGTGATATGAGTACATGGGCAACCAATATGCATCATTTTGTCGAGTATGTGAAAGGCATGATTCAGCAGGATGAGAAAAGAGAGGGAATACTGGTTTAGTACAAATGAAAACAGAGAAGACAGAACTTCTCTGTTTCTATATTGCTAACTAGAACATACTCATGCTTTTGCTAGATAATTTTGCATTTCTTCTGCAGGAACCATCCCGCCACCTGTTCCCCACACAATATGATTCGCTTGCTGTAACTGCTGCTCAGTCAATTGATGTAGATTTTTATAATCTTGATGTTTGCTAACTAAAACTGGCCCCAGCATACCAGCGAGCGCAGAAGGCTCAAGTTTCAAGTTTTCAGACTGGTTGAGCATTGCGAGCAAGCGATACATGGTTTGATCATCCAATGTATAAAAACCATCTAATAATCGTTGCATGGCACGACCAACAAAGCCTGAAGCGCGGCCCACAGCAAGGCCATCTGCCGCCGTAATATTGTCAATGCCAATATCCTGAACTGAAATTTCATCATGTAGGCCAGTCGCGACACCGAGTAACATACATGGAGAATGAGTGGGTTCGGCAAAGATACAATGCACATGATCGCCAAAGGCCATTTTTAGGCCAAATGCAACGCCACCAGGCCCGCCACCGACACCACAAGGTAAATAAACAAATAAAGGATGATCTTCATCCACAACAATACGCTGTTGATCCAACTGTTTCTTTAAACGTTCACCTGCAACGGCATAACCTAAGAACAGGGTTTTAGAGTTTTCATCATCAATAAAAAAACAATTTGGATTTTTCAACGCCGCTTTCCGGCCTTCTTGCACCGCAATGCCGTAGTCTTGTTCGTATTCAATCACGGTTACGCCATGAGCACGTAATTTATCTTTCTTCCATTGTCGTGCATCGGCTGACATATGCACCGTCACATCAAAGCCGAGTTTTGCACTCATGATACCAATCGAGAGGCCGAGATTACCTGTTGAGCCGACCGCGATGCTGTATTGACTAAAAAACTTTCTAAATTCTGGGCTATTCAGTTTGGAGTAATCATCGTGAATACTGAGCAGATTGGCTTGTAGAGCAAGTTGCTCGGCTCGAAAAAGCACTTCATAGATACCACCACGGGCCTTAATTGATCCAGAAATGGGGAGATGGCTGTCTTTTTTCAACCATAGTTTGCCTGTGATTTTCTGATAGAAGTGCGTTTCAAGTGCCTGCTGCATATTCGGAATATCGATCAGCTCTGATTCGATAATGCCTTTGCTTACACTCGTTTCTGGGAAAACCGCCATGAGGTAGGGTGCAAAACGCTGTAAACGGTCCCGTGCATCATCAATATCGGCTTGTGTCAGCCCAACATAGGGCAAGCCTTGCTCAAGTGTAGTGAATGACGGGTTAAACCAGATCGTCTCTTTTAGTTCAATTAAGTCTTTAACAATAGGATATTCTGCTGCAAGTTGTTTGATCTGTTCATATTGCATAAGCGTACTCAAAAAAACTAAAGAAAGTTAATGCTTGACGATATACAGCCTAAAGTAATTTGTCTTTTGGATGTACTGTTTTTCACACTTTAGCCTGTAAAACTTTTATAACCTGTCTGTAAATAGATTCCAAATAATCATTCAATGGCACCAGTGTTTGACCAGACTTACTACGGACGTACTTAAAATAAGGAATCAGGGGATATTCATTACTTTCACATACAATCACTTTGGCAAACCACTCTTGATGAAATTGGTCAGCAGTAATATCAACTATAATGCCATTCACAAGCAGATAGCAGTGAGCAATTTCAGGCGTTTGAGGTGAAATTTGAACCTTGCCAACCCGATAGTCCGATTTGATCGCGTGAACATTGAGTAAGTAGTACTGCAAGAGATCACATGCATCTGCACCGCATTCTTTTGGAAACTTGTTAAATGCTCCAGTGATAAAGCCATGAGTGACCTGATCTAAAGCTTCGCGAAATGCTTGGGCAATATTTGTCAGGGTTTGAATATCATTTTGATAAGCCATATGCTCTAATTCTTTTGCTAATAAGTGTTCTTCCAAGTTAAGGGTATTAAATGTAAGATTTAACTTAATTTATTTACTGAATTGTTAAAATTATTAGCTGATGTAAGCTAAACTGGTTTTAATTAAACGATTGTTTTACAAATGAAATTTCAGGTGTATTTTTTGTTGTTTATGAACCAGAAATCTGAAATTTAGAAGAGAGTTGCTGATCGTTTATTATTACGAAATGTTAAAAAATTGCATAATGATCATACTTTTTACAAGTTTAAAGTGAATCATTACAAATAAGAATAATTTCCATTTCATAATAAAACTAAGTACATAACTTGAGAGGATGGAAAGAAATGCCTCAATATCTGAAAATTGCTGAAAACATCTATCGAAAATTTGAGCAAAATGATCAGTTTATGATTGATAAACAAGACTGTTTAAATCTGATCATTAAGCAAATTCGTAAAGAGTTGATCGATACGGATCTAAAGTTGATTTATAACTACATCGATTTTGTTGATGGATTTAAAGAACCTGTTAAAGATGGGCGGATCAGTCTAGATATTAGTCTTATTCCTAGTTATAAACACAAGGATGAGTTTGTTCTATGGCTTGCGGGATTTATTGAAAAAATAACAGAAGGTGGGGTGAAGCGTTTACCACCTATACATAAGGATATCCCTCCAGAATTTACTTTTCAAAGTGACCCAAATGTTATTTTGGATATGCGAAATGAGCATAGCGGGGAAAGAATTATTTCTTACTTTAGAAGTGATGATTTTGCTGATGAAATTAAAGGTATTTGAAATCTATAAAAGATTTCATTACGACTTAACTAAAAACTATCTTTATGAGAAGAAAAAACGTCTTTCAAATCAAGGTGTAGGATATGCCAAAGAGCGATAATGCATTGACAATATTTGAAGTTTTACGTGAGAGCCATGAAAAACAAAGAAGTTTTTCAGAAAAGTTAATTAAAACCTCGGGTGATAGCCCAGAAAGAAGAGAACTTTTTGAGCTTCTGAAAAATGAGCTGTTCGCCCATGCTGTCGCAGAGGATCGATATTTATACATTCCATTGATGATGTCAGATGCTGGATTGAATATTACGCGGCATGCTTTGTCAGAGCATCATGAAATGGATGAGCTGCTGGAAAAACTTACAGAAACGGAATTTAGTCATACTGGCTGGTTGAGTCTCGCTAAAAAGTTATCACATGTCGTTCATCATCATTTAGAGGAAGAAGAGCATCGTTTTTTTCAACAAGCAGGAAAAATTTTACCTGATCGGCAGAAAAAAGAATTAGCTCAACAGTATCATGCAGAATACGTAAAATATTTAAATAAAGACAAAGACAGTCTTACTTAAATCATCAAAGTTTATAAAAATATTCACCCCTCAATATGAGGGGTTTTTATTTTAAAAGTTCGAAAATTTATCCTATTTCAAAATATTTCTTTATTTACCATAAGTGATAAACATTAACTTAAAAAAATTTGTTATCACTGTTTTTAACAAGAAACTTGCTTATGGTGGAAGTACACAATTCATTTATTCAAATTCCGATTGAGAATTATGTTTCGAGTGAATTCTTTTCTTAAAGGAGAATAAAGATGATAAACCATGATGATTATGATCGTGAACGTATTAGAAATGCACCAGATGAAGTTAAACAAGATCTAAATGCAGATCCCATTACAGGAGAGCCTGGTTCACATCCTATTGGGACTGGCATCGGAGCTGCGGGTGGCGCAGCAACAGGTGCTGTAGTAGGGAGTGTAGGTGGTCCAGTGGGTACTGTGGTTGGTGGTGCAGTAGGTGCAGTTGTAGGTGGTCTGGCTGGAAAGGCTGTAGGAGAAGCAATAGACCCTACCATTGAAGATGCCTATTGGCGTGAAAACTACCTGAATCAGCCTTATTATCGCGATGCAAACACCAAATATCCAAATCTAGATTATGATCGAGATTATCGTGATGCCTATAGAGTGGGTTATGAAAAACGTTATGGTTATGACCCAGATGTGGCGTTTGAAGAAGTTGAACCAGAATTGAGAACCAACTGGGAACAGGCTAAAGCTGAATCACGCTTATCTTGGGATGAGGCGAGACATGCTTCACGTGATGCTTGGGATAGAAATCGAAAGCATAGCAAATAGAGATTGCTATTCCTAATACTTGGAACCCTATTCTAAAATGAATAGGGTTTTTTTATGGAAGGGATATTCGCTGTTATTTGCTTTTCTATAGGCTGATCGTTTTGATAAAGCCAAATAAACCGAATATGAATTTTACCTTCATCTGATAGCGAATATTTGATTTTACAAAGTGAGATTTAAAATCTATGTCAAAGTCTATGAGTGAAAATGGTTGCACTTTAAGTTTATACAAGTTAATCGCTTGGTTTTTATTTAGATTGAACTTGTTTCCAGATGTTTGTTAAGAAATGTGTTAAAAATATAAGACCTTATTTTTAAAGCCATTGCTTCTTTTTTGTTGTATTTAAGTTTTTAAATTAATTACATAAAATTTCATTATTTAAGAAAATTAAAATAAATGGAAGAGAATGTTACATGAAAAATGGGCAGTATAGGGTTTTTGAAATATATTATGAGGTGTCACATGTTAAAGACAATTATTACTTTAGGAACAGGTGTTGCTTTAGGCTGCTATTATAAGTCTCATAAGGATAAAACTAAATTGTCGGATGAGAAAAGAGATGAGGATATTCATGTTGCTGATGATGTGAAAGGTAAAAAGGTACTGAGTAAGTTTCTCAAATAGATTAGAAAAAAGAAGCTTGGTTACAAGCTTCTTTTATACCAGCCATAGCCTTGGAATATAAATAAATGGAACTAAGCAGAGATAATCGAAAAAATAGTGATGAAATAGCATCAAATAATAATTTTGATGGCGCATGATTTTCTATCTATTTTAGTGAAATCTTAAACAAGCGAGAGGTAATGAAAATGAAGAATTTACTTTTGAAAAGTATAGCATTAAGTTTTGTTTTCACACTTGCAGCATGTGAAAAGAACAAAACAGCAGATAATTCAGCGCTTAGACAGGAAACAACAACACCTCATTCGATGGAAGCTGAACCTGTGCCAAACAGTAATCAGTTACACGATGATATGCAGCATGATGCTTCAGCACCTGTAACAAACGAACATGGTACATCCGATGCACATACTGGCAGCGCCACCACGCAGCAAACCCCTTAGCTGTTAATACTCAATACAAAAGTTTATAGGAAAAGGTTGAAGTTTTGACAATAACTTCAGCTTTTTCAGTCGTTTTAGGCGAAAAAATATAAAGCTGGATTTTGATTTTGTGTGACGTAGTGCTCATTATTTCTTATAACTGATATTCTTGGCACTTATCTTGTAATTTTTATGTATACAATTTTTTATTTTAGTAGCATAAGTCAAAACAATATTAACAATTGATTACTTTAAATAGAGCAAAATCGCATAATAGAAAAATTAAAGGAATAATCTCATGCCTCAATATTTAAAATTAGCAGAAAAAATATATTTGAATGTTAAAAATTCAAAAGGCTTTGTAGATGAACCTTTAGAAGATCTAAATAATTTAATGATTGAACTACGGATTGAAATAAAAGAAACAGATTTTAAAATACTTTATAATTATATAAATTTTGAAGATCTACTCATGAATTCAAAAGACTTACCTTTGAGTTTGGATATTAGTATTTTACCGAAAAGTAAAAATAGAACCGAATATATTCTATGGCTTGCCAGTTTTATTGAGAAAGTAACAATATCCAAGAATAAAAAAGCAGCTCACTTAAACAGTAAAGTGATCGTGCCAGACTACCACTATGATGACGTTGGAAATATTGTGAATCGATCAAAAAATAATGGTGAAGCAATTGTTTCATATTTTAAGGATAAGCAGTCTGTCTGATATATGAAATTTTACCCAAACTTTACTAATTTATATTGAAGGGGTTTAAAAATGGGAAAACAATATATGTTGAAAGAAGTCGATGCCAGGAGTGACACAGGTGATAAAATCATTGTCGAGCAAATTTATGAAAAGGAACCTGATACTGATTTAGAAATCAGCAACTTATCATGGTCACCATTGTCTAAAGTGGTCATTAGAGATACTGTGATTCAACTCAATGATGACTTAACATTTATCCATCCACGCACTGGAAAAATTTTTAAAATAGGAACTTAAAGGTGTAGTCGTGAGTGGATCAAATGAGATTTAGCTCGTGTGTGGTGTATGCAGTGATTCAGCCCAGTTTTTGTTTTTGCAACGAGAGCATTCTTGCTCTAAATGATGTAAATGCTCAGTCATACCACAATACATGCAAGAGTATAAAAGCTGAGAATTTACTTTTTCTGCTTTTTGATAATGTTGAGGAAATAAGGGTAAGCCCCATTTGGTTTCTTCTTTGTTATAAAACAGAATACTTAAACAACCATCGGTTTCTAGTAAGGCAACTTTAACTTGCCCCAAATGTTCAACACTTTTCTGACGCATTTCAGCAAAGAATTCATCGTGTGAATATTTTTCTTTCTGCATATCTTGTATCACTAATAACCCATTTTCTACGATGCACAGGGGCTTTCCCTCCAAAAGGATTTCCACGCTTTTACTCTTCATCATTGCCCAAGTGACAAAGCGATATAAAATAATGATTGTGCACATCACTACAAAAGCTTGAGCAATCGGCGCATCATCAATAAACATAGGGTCGCCAGCTGCACTACCAAGACTAAGAATGATGGCAACTTCAAAGATAGATAATTGTCTAATCCCACGCTTACCAGAAAGTTTTAGAAAAATCAGGATTAGGAGGAACATCACACAACATCGAATGATTATTTCAAGAACCAGAGTCCATGTTGTGTCGTGGAGGAAGATACCTATTAAATCCATTAATTAGATACTCTTTATTATATTTGGTAAGTCTATATATTCTACGCAATAAAAATGAGCTTATGTTTCCAATAAGCTCATTTTTTTGTCGCATCATTGACTTTATATTCTGTCCCAAGCATCTTTGATGGCTTGCTTCGCTTGTTCCCATTTCAATCTTGATTCGGCTTTCAGTTCTTCCCAAGATTCTTTGAGGCTTCCTTCAACATCTTCAAACTGAGTGTTACGGTCGTGTTCAGAACGTGCACGACTGCCCAGCTCATAAGCCTTGGAAAAATCTCGATCATAATCAAGGTCTGGTGTATCGAGTGAAGCTTCTTGATAATAAGGGCGGGTCACATAACTTTGGCGCCAATGATCATTGGGATCGATATTTACACGTGAAGCTTGAGTATTCGTATTGGTTAAATTGGGGTTTGTCATGATAACTCTCCAGCTAACTTTGCAGATTAGATAAAATTTAGGAGAATATTGTTATTATTCTCCTAAATATCTGTGGATCAAAATAATCAGAAGTTATTTCTGTTGATTATTTTGGTTTGATCCTTGGCGGTTAGAATCTTTTTGATGAGATCCTTGTTGCTGACGATTGTCATTTTGCTGTTGTTGCTGTTGTTGACGATTGTCATTGTTTTGGTTCTGCTGTTGTTGCTGTGGATTATTACGCTCATCATTGCGTTGATTATTTGTATTACTCATGATCGTACACCTCATTTGGTTTTAGATATTATCTGAGTAAATCAGATGATTTAATTAAAACATATTTTTTTATTTTAAGTAGAGCTGGGCTGTTTCACTATATTTAAATGTAACTTAATTAAAGTTGGTAGATATTGTTTTTTAAGAACTTATCTTGGTTTTTGTTTTTAAACTGAAAACAGTATTAATGTAACTTTATACGTTAATTACATGTTGCAACAGATTGGTTCTATTTAGCATTATTTTAGATATTTTTATGATTTATTTTTAAATGAATAATTCAAAACATTAGAATGTAAAGCGTTGCAAAACATATGGTTTTGATATGAATGGTTTTTTGGCAAAAATGCTGTTGCAATATTAACCGAAATTAACAAAATTAAAGTAAGAGTAAGGAGTGGAGAAGGTAATGTGATTTTATATTTTCGATTCGGAGAATGAAAATGCCAGTAGTCGTAAAGAAAAGATTACTTGATTTATTACAGGACGATCATAAGAATTATTACGATTTAGTTAGTTTCTTTTTGGATGGAGATATATCTAATTTTGAAAAAGAAAAGAAAGCCGTTAACTTTTTAACTCATGAATTAGAAGCGGTTAACGTAAATAAATCACAGATACCCAATA
This sequence comes from Acinetobacter sp. TUM15071, assembly GCF_008980925.1. Taxonomy (NCBI): domain Bacteria; kingdom Pseudomonadati; phylum Pseudomonadota; class Gammaproteobacteria; order Moraxellales; family Moraxellaceae; genus Acinetobacter; species Acinetobacter sp. TUM15071. The sequence continues at coordinate 58,809 of NZ_BKGB01000013.1, forward strand.
ATATTGAGGAAATAAAAAATTGGTATCAATCTGAAAACAGAAAAGTATGTCAAAGCTATCAAGAATATTTATCTAAGAGAAAGTCTGGAGAAGAACGTCAGTACTTTAAAAATATAGGACAGGCTTTTGAGTTTCTGGTTAAAGTGGCACCGACCAAAAAAGTTGATGGTTCTTGGTTATATAGTATAGTCAATTATTGGAATGATCCGATATTTCATGATCTTATTGTGATTTATTTGGAAGAATTAGGGCTAGGGCAGGTGAGATCAAATCATGTGTGTATATATGATGATTTGCTTCGTAATTTAGGTTTAGATGACTTTGAATTTTTTCTTCATGATGAATATTACCATCAAGCCGCAATTCAATTGGCTTTAGGATACGCACCACCTGAGTATATTCCTGAGATCATTGGGTTTAATCTAGGATATGAACAACTCCCTTTGCATCTTTTAATTAGCAATTATGAACTCAAAGAGTTAGCTATCGATGCCAAATACTTCAATTTACACATTACGATTGATAATCTCACCAATGGTCATGCGTATAAATCCTTGAAGATATTGGAAAATATCTATAGGAAATATAAAGATAAAACGATTTTTATGGATAAGGTGAAACGTGGTTATGCCTTAAATCAAAATGGCATTTCATCCACACAGGTCATTCAAAATCTGGATCTAGAAAGCTTCGTTCATAAAATCTTAAAGCACAAAGCAATAATTGGCCAATTGGTGCATAACCAAAAGCAATTGATCGGATGTAAATCTATTAATCAGTGGTTAGCAAATCCACAGGAAATTAGTCAATTTATTCAGCAACTGGTTGAGAAAAAATGGATTAAATTCGACCTTGATCCTGAAGAAAGTATATTTTGGCGAATGATTAGTCATGAAGATGGAAAGATGTACGGTGTTTTTACTCCCGCAGAAAGACAGATTATTCATGATTGGATTGCTGGCGATCAATACTCGACAACGGTTCTTCCTTATCATCAGAGTATAAATAAAGATCAACCTTTACATGATTTTCTATTTAGCTATGTTTCAGATGGTGAGCTGGAAAATCTACAGAAAATGATCAATCAAACAGATAATTGGGGACTGAAGTTGTGTAAGTTGGCTCCATTCTTGGCACCAGAATCTCATCATAAAAGTATTGGTTTGTGGAGTACCCAAAAATACGTAGAGTTGCTATTTCCCTATTTAAAAAACGCTTTCCCTTAGCCTGTTTTGATGAAAATAAAAAACCTCCTTTTGGAGGCTTTTTATTTGCTTATCCATTGACAATTTCACCACCATTGACATGAATAACCTGTCCTGTGATGTAACTGGCATCATCAGAGGCCAAAAATAAATATGCTGGAGCAACTTCACTTGGTTGTCCCATTCTGCCCATAGGTGTGTCTTGACCAAATTTGGCGACGGTTTCAGCATCAAAACTACTTGGAATCAAAGGTGTCCAAATTGGACCTGGGGCCACACCATTTACACGAATTCCTTTTTTTTGCTTCATGAGATTATTGGATAAACTACGGGTAAATGTCGTGATTGCACCCTTTGTACTGGCGTAATCGATTAGTTCATCGTGGCCGTGATAACTGGTAATACTTGTCGTATTAATAATATTGTCGCCTTCTTTTAAATGGGGAAGCACAGCTTTAGTTAAATAGAATATGGAGAAGATATTTGTTTGAAAGGTTTTTTCGAGTTGTTCCGTACTGATATTTACAATTTCTTTTTGCTGGAATTGCACAGCAGCATTATTGATCAAAATATTAATCTTTTCAAAAGCTTTTATTGTTTCTTCAGCACACTTTTTTGCCACTTTGGGATCGGTAATATCGTGTTTTAACAGTAAACATTGTTGGCCTTCTTGTTCTACAAGCTGTTTGGTTTTTTTAGCATCTTCATCTTCTTCTAAATAGATAATAGCGATATCCGCACCTTCACGCGCAAAGAGTACAGCGATAGAGCGACCTATACCGCTATCTCCTCCACTAATTAGGGCAACTTTATTCTTGAGTTTGTTGCTCCCTTGATGCGTGCTCTTAATAATTTCAGGTTCTGGATGCATTGCTGCTTGGCTACCAGATTGGTGCTGTTGATGTTGCGCTGGAGCGGAAGTAGGATAATGATTCGATTTATTGTTCATTTTTTAGCGTCCTTTAAACTTAAACACAATAAGTTCAATCATCTTTTAAAAACTTGTTAACTTGAGTAAGGACTATGTTCTGATTGGTTTTATTTGTATTTTTTAGGTAGGGGAAGTAAAGCAATATAAATTTTCTGGTTATAAAGTTGAGTAGAACTTATTAATAAAAAATCTTTATATAATAATCTGCATAATTAAAAATTTTTGATTCATTGCAGCATGTTTTACTAGTTCTCACTTGCCCCCTCAAAATATCTAAAAATGTTTAAGCCTTATTATTTTGTCGTTAAATGCGACCTTAACAAGGAAAAGTGTCGTCAATAACGTCTTATCTACAAAATGTGCCTCTTTATCATTGCTTAGGTCGATAGCAAAATGTTAGGAGGACATATATTTAAGACCATTAATTTTATTGCATGCCTTAGTTTGATGACGTTTGGTTTAAGTGCTTGTGGAAATAACTCAAATGAAGAAGTTGGATTGGTCACGCCACCAGTTGCAGAAACAAGTGACTGTTTTTGGCAAGGACCTTATGTCATAGAAAATCCTGAAACGAATTTTGCTTATCCTGATACGGGGAGCAGCTATTGGAGTGCAAAATACACCCTACCTGAAGGTGCCACGCTTAGAATCAAAGGCGATTTCCCTTATGCACGATATATGTCGATTAACAGCTATAAAACAGATGCATCACCAGCCGATGCGATTAGCGATAGCAGCATTATTCCAAATAAAAATGCAGTAAATCCATTTGTTGATGGGAATATCAGAAATAGTCCAAATCGCGCATATACTTTAACTATTGCTGCAGGTGATGTACCCACAATTCGAACAGCCAATACACTTTATGATGCAGCAAAAGACGGTGAGGCGGCAGTGCTAGCATATCGTGTATATGTACCCAACAAAGGGAAAGATCTTCTCGGTGGAGTGAGTTTACCTAAAATTGAACTTACCACCAGACAAGGGCAAGTCCTAAATGGTGAGGCTGCATGTATGGCATTAAATACCGAGAATAAAATACTCACTATTCCGCTGGTTCCAGCAGATACCTATGCTCAAGCCAGAAAGAATAACCCTGCGAAAGAAATTCCAATTTGGCGATCAAGTTATAATATGGCATATACCTTGCAGTGTGACTTTTACGGTATTTGTGATACCAACCCTGTTCGTAGAGTAGCTTTTTATGCAAATCTTGATAATCAATATATCGCCACTTTCTTAGATCGTAGTATTAAACCGATTGTTGTCATTCGCGGTAAAATTCCTACTGTACCAAAGACATTAAATGGAGAGGAACGTTTTGATAGTAAAAATACGCAGCTTCGTTATTGGTCGATGTGTCAGAATGAGTTCTATTCGCAGAAAGTAACAGATTGTTTGTATGATGAAAATATTACGATTAATCCTGATGGTAAATATACTATTGTGACGGGTTTAGAACGTGATCGTCCAAGTAATGCAACAAAAGCATGTGGTGTTGAATTCTTAAAATGGCCTGAGAATGGTGATGGTTTTTCTATCGCTCAAGGTCATACGGATCATAAAAATGATGCCCGAGTGATTGTTCGCAATATGTTGCCATCAAGTCATTTTCACAATGCAGTTCAAAATACCCAAACACCTGGAGATGAGCAGGCAATCATGGGTGAATATTTACCGCAGGCACAATATTACACTCAAGCAGAATTCGAAGCACTGGGTTGTAATCCGTATCAAAAATTAAATTTCTGATGCGATAAAAAAACGAATTATGGGGTGGGGTTACATAGCCTCGCCCTATATTGTTTTGGAGTCATTCCAAACCAGACTTGAAATGCTCTTAAAAATTGGCTTTTTGCCTTATAACCCAATAGTGCACTGATTTGCTGTGAGGTAAATTGTTGTGCTACAAGATATTCAATCACTCGCTTTTTACGGACCTCGAGCAAGATATCATTGAAGGTCGTATTTTCACTGTTTAATCGCCTTTGTAAGGTTTTAACACTCATACTCAATGAGTTTGCTATGGTTTTTATGTTCGGACTCAGGAAACCTAGCGTCGTACAAATGACGAGGTTTATTTTCTCTTTATAAGAGATTTCAGGAAATTGTTTTTCAATAGAATTGATAAACGGATTGATTAAGATGGTTGCATCTAACGCTGTATATTCGGTGCAATTGTAGATTAATTGATTATTTACTTGCTCAAAAAGTGGGTAAGTCCTAAATGTTTTTAAATAAATTCCAAGATCAATAAGATCAGGCTTATGCTCAAACTCAATTTGATTCGGCCAATGGTTTTGTAAATGGGCGATCATGCGTGTAACGGCAAGCATTGCGCCTTCAACTTGGTGGTAACTGAAAAGCTCGGGGAGGTTTGGTCTAAAGATAATGTGAATACTATGTCCTGTTTCTTGTAGATCAATATCGACAACTTCGGTCAAAATTTTGAAATAATGAACAATTAGTCGTATTAAAAAAGCACTAGGTAAAGGAATATTTTTATTTAAAGCTGGCCCTAAAGAAAGTGTGACGATTTTATAAAAAGGTGAGAGCTTAATATCACCACTATCAATGACTTTCAGACCTAAGTTTGGCTCATTGGCAAGAGTAACAATGGTTTTAATTTCTTGGCTTACAATTTCAAGTGGGATGCGTTCTCCTGAAAAATTTTCGAGTACGACCCAATCTTTTGAAATTGACTCATACAGTGCTAGTTGATCATTTTTCATTGCCCATAAATAGAATCCCTTTCTATTATTCAAAACAACATATTTATGAACACTAAATCCCTTTTTCATTTTTTGAATATATTTTGGCTAAAAAAGATATATTAGCGATTAAGGGAATTAAAGAGAAGGCATATCAGTTTTCTTTATCAAATTGCTTTTTCAATAGATCTAGCTAACAACGGAATAGAATTTCTAGGCATCTATTTATTGTTAAATTTATGATGGGTGCACTTGACCTTTATTAAAATGAGTTCTATTTTGGAACTTAATTGATTTTCGACCATGTCAGGCTTGTCTAATCAAGACTCGAATTAACCCAGCTATGGTTTGAAACTGAGAAAAATAAAAGGAACAGGAGTTTCATATGTTTGCGATTCGTTACCAACAGATTCCATTGCAATTTTTATTTGAACATCAGGCAACTTTAACAGGGCTTGGGAAAATTGGTTTGCGTAGTCTCAAAAAGCATAAGCACACGCAACAAGCCGATTGGCAGTCATTAGCATCGATTAATGAAGTGATTGACCCACCAAGCCTTGAATTGATAGACCACTATGTACGTTGGAGTGGTGCTGAGCCGAGTAAATATCAAACTTCAATTCCACCGCATATGGTGTCGCAATGGGGATTGTCATTTGCAACACGTTTGCTGTTACAAACCAACTATCCATTGAGTCAAGTCATCAATCAAGGCGTAAGTCTCAAGGTTCATGGCAAGCTTCCACGAGATCAAAAGCTGCTCATCCAAGCCAAGATTGCCAATGTAGATGAACGTAATGGGTTGGCGCGCGTTTCTGTGCAAATTACTACAGGTACGATTACACAACCTGAATTAGTCGAAACAGTGCTGCATATGGCATTTATTCTGCCGCATTTTGAGAAAACTAAACGTACAGAAACAGCGGATCATAAAACTTGGCAGCGTTTAGGTGAATGGTCTGCGACAGCAGATGATGGTTTGAAATTTGCCTTATTAACAGGCGACTTTAATCCGATTCATTGGATTACACCATTAGCCAAACTATCAAACTTTGGTCAAAAAGTGCTGCATGGCTTTGGTGTGTTTGCGCGTAGCTTTGAATTGTTGCCTGAAACAATACAGCAAATCGATATTCGATTCCTAAAACCAGTTAAACTTCCTTCAGAACATAATCGAGTGGAAACCTGTACTGAGCAGATGCAAAAGTATGTCCGTGTTGTCGGTTCGGCAGGGCAAATCTGTTTAATGGGTCAATATTCATAAAATAATAAGGTGAGAAAAATGACGACTGCCACAGCAATCAAACAGGATGTAACCGCTTGTATTCTATGTTCACGTAATTGCGGACTCAGTGTAGAAATTGAAGATAATCAGTTCAAGAAAATTAAAGGCGATGAACATCATCCTTTCTCGCAGGGGTATATCTGTCAAAAAGCCGCACGTTTACAGCATTACCAACAACATGCTGATCGTTTAACTTCACCGTTAAAACGTCAGTCAGATGGTTCCTATCAAGAGATTAGTTGGGATCAGGCCATTCAGGAAATTGCTGAGCAGCTTGTACAGATTCGAAATACCCATGGTGGAACAGCATTTGCATCTGTTGGTGGTGGTGGACAGGGCAATCACTTGGGTGCAGCCTATGGCCGTCAGTTGCTCTACGCCATGAAAAGTTTCTATGCCTACAACTCTTTGGCGCAGGAAAAAACAGGTGATTTCTGGGTGAATGGACGTCTGTTTGGCAGTCAAGCTTGTCATACCACCGAAGATGTGGAATATGCAGATTATGTGTTGTTTATCGGAACCAATCCTTTTCAGGCGCACGGTATTCCAAATGCCAGAGATACCTTAAAACATATCAAAAAAGATCCAAACCGAACCATGGTGGTGTTTGATCCACGCGTGACCGAAACGGCTAAACAAGCCGATATTCATGTGCAATTAAAACCAGGTACGGATGCTTATCTGATGTCGGCTATGATCGCGATCATGCTGCAAGAAGGGTTATACGATCAACAATTTATTCAGCAGCATACCCATGGTTTCGATCAGGTTAAACAAGCTTTCTTGGCTGTTCCAATTGATGAATATATCAAAAAAGCCGATGTTTCAGTTGAACTGATATACCAGATTGTCCGCGATTTTGCTCAAGCGCAACATGCTTGTGTCCGGATTGACCTTGGTATTCAACACACCTTAAACACCACTTTAAATGGTTATTTGGAAAAGCTTTTATATTTGCTGACAGGAAATTTTGGTAAACAGGGTGGCAATAATCTACATACCATGTTTATTCCAATTTTAACCAACACTGATGAGCGCAACCCAAAGTATCGCCGTACGGTTTATCATAAAATGTTCCCGATTTCGGGTTTCTTTCCACCGAATATCTTGCCCGATGAAATTCTAAAAGCAGGGGAAAAGCGAATTCGTGCGGTGTTTGTGGACAGCTGTAATCCTTTGTTGACCTATCCTGATACCGCAGCATATGAGCAAGCATTCCAGTCGCTTGAGCTATTGGTGGTGGTCGATGTAGCAATGACTGAAACAGCACGTTTAGCGCATTATGTTTTGCCTGCACATAGCCAATTTGAAAAGTGGGAATTCACAGGGTTTAATTTGGAATTTCCTAAAAATGGTTTTCACTTACGCCATCCACTTTTCAAAGCCCAAGGCAATAGTTTACCTGAGGCCGAGATCTACACACGTTTGCTTGAAGCTATGCAAGTGATGCCGAAACAGTTTCCTATCCTAAGTAAAATTGCAGAAAAAGATTCGGCCAATACCGCGTATCTTGCTTATTTTGCTGCATTTGGTGCAAACTTTGCGAAAAATAAAAAGCTAATTCCTTATGCGGCATCGATTGTATATCGCACCTTGGGTAAGACTTTGCCAAATGATGCAGCCTCTACAGCCTTATTACTTCCATTGTGTATGCAATATGCGGCTCAGCACTATAAAGCGGTTAAGCAAGCAGGATACGAAGGTAATCGATTTAATCTAGGCGTTAAGTTATTCCAGACCATTTTGCAGCGACGGTCGGGTGTGGTGTTGTCGCAACATGACTATGCTGATGTGTGGAGCCTGATTGCTTATAAAGACAAAAAAATTCGGTTGGCAATTCCTGAAATGTTTATCGAGTTAGCACAGTTAAAACAACAGTCTTTGACCTTAACCGATGCATATCCTTTCATTTTGCTTGCGGGTGAACGTCGTAGTTATAACGCCAATCAAATTTATCGTGATCCTGCATGGCGTAAAGTTGATGCCGAAGGTCGCTTGAGAATGAATCCTGAAGATGCATTGAGTTTTGGCGTTGAAACAGGTCATGCGCTGCAATGTATTTCTGAGCATGGCAAGATTCAGGTCACGGTTGAACTTGATGAAGGAATGCGCAAGGGCGTGGTGTCTTTACCACATGGTTATGGCTTACGTTATCGCGGTGGCGAGCCAATAGGGCCTCAATTGAATCGTCTAACCTCTACCCAGCATTGTGATCCTCTGTCAAAGACGCCATATCATAAATACGTACCCGTTCGATTGGAACGCTTAAGTACTTAGACGATCGGTGAGTTGATTTAATCAGATATTTGCACCATCTTATTGCATATGAAATAAAACATGCCATGGGATGGTGCAAAGTGATTTGAACAAAAATACTCAGGACAAAACCTATTTTTGTTTATAGATTGAAAGAGTTGCTCGTTTGAATGAATAAGCAGCATCGGCAACACAAATAGGGTAAAACTGGAATAATTATTGCTGTAATAAAAACAATTCACTGTGATGAGTAAAACAAGGACGCACAGAACTTGTGCTAAACCCAGTTCAAAGATTCACAATATGAGTGCATATGATGAAGCATGAAATAGATGACACGAGTATACCGATCTTACAAGATCAGTATGGTCGTATTAAGCGTAAGTTACGGATTTCCGTGACAGACCGTTGCAATTTCAAATGCATTTACTGTATGCCTGAACATCCTGAATGGATGAAAAAACAAGATCTACTCAGTTTCGAGGCACTGTTTATTTTCTGTCAATACATGGTTGGACAAGGCATTGAAAATATCCGTATCACCGGTGGTGAACCTTTGATGCGTCAAGGTGTGGTGCATTTTATCCGTGATTTGCAAAGTTTAAGAGCTTTGGGGCTGAAACGTATTTCAATTACAACCAATGGTCATTATTTGGCGAAGTATGCTGAGCCATTGAAGCAGGCAGGCTTGGACGATCTCAATATTAGTCTGGATAGCCTTGATCCGCTTCAATTTAAACAACTGACTAAAAAAGAACTTGCCCCTGTATTTGCTGGTATTGAAGCCGCAACAAAAGCTGGTCTGCCATTCAAAATTAATTGTGTATTGATGCAAGGTCAGAATGATGACCAAATTGTACCGATGGTGAAATGGGCCAAACAGCATAATATTCCGTTGCGTTTTATCGAGTTTATGCCGCTGGATGGTGATCAGCACTGGACAGATCAAGCTGTGGTCAGTGAAGCGGAAATCTTAAAGCAGCTCTCAGCGTATTATGACATTCAGGTCTTAGAACAACAGCATGAACCTGCACGGCTCTATCAGCTCGATGGCCAATATAAACTCGGTATTATTTCAACCATTACCCATTCATTTTGTGGGGACTGTGATCGAATTCGACTGACGGCCCAAGGTGAGTTATATAATTGTTTATTTGCAAGACAAGGTCTAAATATAAAACCTGATCTACAACAGGCAATCAAACAAAAAGCTGAGCTCAAATCGTTAGCATTTCATCAACTTGATCAAAAAATTAAGCCTTATATTTGGAATAAGGCGCAGGGTTATCATGCAATACAACATCAGCAAGCACGTAAAATTAGTATGCATATGCTTGGTGGTTAGTGAGGAAAGTTGTTTGGAGAAAATATGCAAACCATTGAGATAAAAATAGAAGCCTTTGGTGCAATTGAACGGTTATTACCCAAAGCGCTGGCATTTGAGTTTGCAAAAGATCAAATGGTCAAAGATGTACTCTCACATATTACCAATCTTTACCCAGATGCCAGCCCAGCGATGGAAAAATGTGCCTGTGCGATTGGTGAGGATATCGTGACACGTCAAACCGCATTAGCTACATCCTGTACTTTAGTTTTGTTGTCGCCAGTGGCGGGAGGATAAATATGCGTGAATTTGCCCGCGTCCAAGATCAGGCTTTAAGCCTCGATCACTTTGATCCGATTCAATCCTTTCCTGAATGCGGTGGGGTTGATATTTTTATTGGAACTGTGCGTAATCACCACGAAGGAAAAGCGGTTAAAGCACTGAAATATACCTCTTATACGCCTGTCGCAGAAAAGATGATTCGCGCAATTGAACAGGAAATCAAAGATAAATATCAGGTTTCTTATGTACGTGTCATGCATCGGATAGGTTACTTGGATGTCAGTGAAACCGCGATTATCGCGATTGCCTATGCAGCACATCGCCGTGAAGCCTTTCAAGCCTGTGAAGAAGCCGTAGAACGGGTCAAACATGAAGTGCCGATCTGGAAAGAAGAATTTTTTATGGACGGCACCAGTCAATATGTAGAAGGCTGTTGTATTCGTAAAGATCAAACCGATAATGTTCAAGCGAAAATCCCCCTAAGTCCCCCTTTATTAAAGAGGGATTTACCCGTGCATCACCATGAAAATTGTAGCCATGAGCATACGCACGAATAAAGCGTCAGGAAGTTAAAATGAAAAATGTTGGGATGAAACCCGAGAGTTATCGTGTTGCAGAAGCGCAAGCGATTTTACATGCACCGGCACATTGCATTCAGTTATTGCGAGACGGTAATACCGAAAAAGGTGATGCTTTAAAAACTGCACGTATCGCAGGTATTTTGGCAGCTAAACGTACGGACGAGCTGATTCCACTCTGTCATCCATTACCGATTTATCGTGCCGATGTCGATTATGATCTACATGACGACCATGTGGTGATTCTGACCACAGTTGAAACCATTGGCCCAACAGGTGTGGAAATGGAAGCTCTAACGGCTGCGAGCTTAGCGGGCTTAACCTTATATGACATGTTAAAACCGCACTGTGAGCCAGAAGAGCTGTGTTTAGATCAGTGTAAATTGCTGAAGAAAAAGGGTGGAAAATCACACTTTAAACGTACTTTACGCCAACCTGTTTCAGCGGCTGTAATTGTACTGTCAGATACGGTTGCAGCGGGCCGTAAACCTGATACTGCAGGTAAGTCCGTGGTTGAGACTTTGACTGAAGCAGGCTTTGATCCGATTCATTATCAGATTTTGCCAGATGAAGCAGATCAGCTCAAAGATTTAGTGTTAGAACTGACCAAATCTTATGCATGCATTATGACGGTCGGAGGTACTGGTATTGGTAAGCGTGATATCACCGTGGATACCCTAGAACCACTATTAGAACGCAAACTCGACGGCTTAATGGAAGCGGCACGTTCATTTGGACAAAAACGCACGCCATATGCAGCCATGTCACGTGGTGTTGCAGGCTTTATTGACCGTTCATTGCTGGTGACTTTACCAGGAAGTCGTGGCGGGGCCAGTGAATCAATGGCGGCAATCCTACCAGCCTTGGTTCATATTTTTGATGTCTGTCGTGATTTACCACATCCGGGAGGTTATGAATAATGTCAGGATGTGGTGCTGAAAAAGGTTTGATCAGTATTGATGAGGCATTAGCGTTGGTGCAAACCCAACCGAAAGCTTTAAAAGTTGAGACATTGTCTTTAGCCGATGGTCTGAATCGCTATTTAGCCAAAGCTGTCTGTTCAAATGTGGATTTACCGAGTTTTTCACAAAGTGCAGTCGATGGTTATGCACTGAATAGTTCGGCTGATCATTTGCCAGATGTAGTCTTTGATGTGATGGGTGAAATTAAAGCGGGTAGTGAATCTGATTATCAGCTCAAAGATGGGCAAGCAATTCGTATTTTTACAGGCGGGAAAACACCTGAGGGAACAACGCATGTTGCTCGACAAGAAATTGTCGTCGTTGAAGCCAATCAAACCATTCGCTTGACTGAACACATTCAGCCTCAAGCGGATATTCGTTTTGTCGGTGAAGAAGTGCAACGGGGTCAGCAATTGGCGGATGTTGGACAACGAATCAATATTGGTGCATTGGCAGCCCTAAGTATGGCGGGTGTGCAAAGTATTGATGTTTTTCAATCACCTAAAGTGATTGTGGTCATTACAGGGGATGAAGTTGCTGAAACCCCTGAGGACTTGCAGACAGGGAAAGTTTTTGATGCCAATGGCCCGTTATTGAAAGCTTGGTTACAAGACTATGGCATAGATGCAGAAATCTTACACATTGCAGATGAAGCCGCAGATGTGACGCAGTGTTTTGAGCACTTAAAACAGCAATATGATTTGATCATTACCACGGGCGGTGTTTCCGTTGGCGATTATGATTTTGTTCGTCCGTGTGCCTTTGAAACAGGTTTTGAACAAATCTTTTGGAAGGTAAAACAAAAACCCGGTAAGCCATTATTCTTTGCCGAATACACACAGCAAGATCATCGTTGCTATTTGTTAGGCTTACCCGGTAATCCTGCCGCCGTGTATGTGTGTATGCAAGTCTATGGCAAAGCCTTACTAGATGCCTTGCAAAACCAACGTCAACCCTTGCAGTGGTTGAGTGGCGTACTGACCCATGATTTAAAATCGGATGCACGTGAACGTTTTTTAAGAATGCAGGCTTATTTTGATCAAGGGCAGCTCAAGTTCCAAAGCTTGGCAAAACAGCAATCACATATGCTGAGCAATTTAATGCAAGCAAATAGTCTGGTGCGTATCCCAGCAAATACAAAATTGGAAGCAGGACAAATCCTTTCTGGGCTATTCATTTACAACTAAATTGTTTTGATGAATTTATGTAAAATGACTGAATATTGGTATTTTTAGCCAAGTGCCAATATTGCATCTGATGGATAAGGTGGTTTAGTGTATATTTTATATTGTTTAGTTTCTAAACATGACGGTTCAAGACATAGATGTCTTTTAAATAAAACTTTAAAAAAATGACTAGGTGATAATAATGAAATGGGACGAAATTGGCGACCAGCCATGTTCAGTGGCGAGGACGCTTTCAGTATTGGGTGATCGTTGGACAATGCTCATCTTACGTAACGCATTTATGGGTATACGCCGTTTTGATGATTTTCAGCGTAGTTTAGGGCTTACACGCCATGTACTTTCAGAGCGTTTAAAACGTTTGGTTGAGCATGGAATTTTGACTAAAGTGCCGTATGTTGATCGTCAAGAGCGTTTTGAATATCAACTGACCGATAAAGGTTTAGATCTCTATCCAATCATTCTCTCAATGGTGCAATGGGCCGATAAATGGATGGATTTGGGACTAGGTAAACCTGTTGAATTTACCCATAAAAGTTGTGGTCGGAAAATCAATCCCAAAGTGGTGTGTTCTGAGTGTGATGAACCGATTAAAGCCAAAGATGTTCGTGTCGCGGCTGGGCCTGGTTATTTCGCTTTTATCGAGCAAAAAAAGCAAAGTGCCTGAGTTATAAATTTTGTTGTTCTGTCTCTTGTTGAATGGCATGAGATAGAACCTCAAAAACTTTGGGTTGCAGTGATTGCGCTACATTAAAACGAATAAAGTTTTTGAAATTTTGGCTCTGGCTAAATGCATTTCCTGGCGCCAAAATCACGCCATTGTCTAAGCAGCGTTGTGCAATACCTGCTGTATCGAAGTGGTGCGGTAATTCACACCATACAAATATCCCAGCAGTGGGTTTAACCCAGATTTTGATTTCCAGTTTTTCAAGTTGTTTGATTGTTGCATCCATTGCTTTAGATAAACGGACCTTCAATTCTTCTAGGTATTTACGATAATTTCCATCAGTTAATGCAGCATATAAAATTTCTGAAGATAAATTACTCCCTCCAAAGCAAGTCGCAATTTTGATATCCATTAAATCCTCAATCCATTCTGTTTTGGTTGCAATATATCCTGTACGGACTGAGCCAGATAAAGTTTTAGAAAAACTGCCGATGTGAATGACACGAGATAAGCCATCCAAAGCTGCGAGACGAGGGGCACTATGCAATTCTAAATCTGCAAAAATATCATCTTCAATCACGATCAAATTAGATTGCTCAACCAGTTTTAACACCTGATAAGCCGTTGATGCCGTTAACACAGCACCAGTCGGGTTATGAATGCCTGAGTTGGTAATGTAGAGGCGTGGATTGTAGTTTTGAATCGCCTGCGAAAATGCTTCAAGATCAGGTCCAGTCGGAGTATAAGGGACACCGATGATTTGAATCTGATGAACTTTGAGTAGGGCATGAAAGTTGAAATAACATGGATCATCAACCAGAACCACATCGTTCGGTTTAAGAAAATAACGACAAATTAAATCGATCGCCTGCGTACCTGAATCTGTCAATAAGATCTGATTTGGACGCGCTTCAATGCCTTTGCTCAAGATTCTTCTTGAAAGTAATTCACGTAGAGGTGCTAGTCCTAAAGGTGTTGAGTAATCAGTCAAAATGTTGGAAGGGGCTTTAGATACCTTGCGAATGGCTTTGCGGATATTTTCGTGTGGCATCCAGTCATCAGGTAACCAACCACATCCTGGTTTTAAAACATCTGGCTTTGCTTCCAAGGCTTGTCTAGAAATCCAGAGTGGATCAATACTGCGATCAATCTTTGGATGGATTTCAGAGATAGACAAAGGCGCAAGTGGTCCTGCAACAAAAAAGCCCGAACCTGTTTTGGCTTCAATAATCCCTTGAGAGGCAAGACGTTCATAAGCTTCAACAATGGTTGAAACAGATAAATGCAGCAAGCCAGCTAAAGCGCGAACTGAAGGTAGACGTGAACCTGGCAGTAAAGAGCGGGTTTTGATTTGTTCATGAATGTGCTGGATCACGAAATCAATTTTTGTACTTTTCATCTCGATCTATCTTTAAACTGTATGGGTTGGTAAGCCAATACAGTTATTTGGAATTGTACTGTACTGTGTATGGTGCTTAAACCATAGCACAGTTTAAATTCTTCATATAGATTTGGAGAATTTAAATGAAAACTTTCAGTAGTGGTTGGATGAATGGTTTGATCGGTGTGATTATTTTTGCCGGTTCACTACCAGCCACACGCGTTGCGGTTATGGATTTCAGCCCTACCTTTTTAACTGCTGCTCGTGCCGCAATAGCGGGTCTTCTTGGGTTGGCTTTGATTCTATTATCACGTCAGCAATTACCAACACGAAAAGATTGGTTGCCTTTATTTTATGTTGCGATAGGGGTTGTAGTTGGCTTTCCGTTATTTACAGCATTAGCACTTCAGTACGTCAGTGCTGCACATACGATTGTCTTTGTCGGTTTATTGCCATTGGCGACTGCTATTTTTGGTGTGCTACGAGGTGGAGAAAGACCAAATTTTGTATTTTGGTTATTTGCAGTTTTAGGTGCTTCGTTGGTTTTTGGGTATATGTTAGTCCAAACGGGAAGTTGGGCCTTTAACTATGGTGATATTTTCATGTTATTGGCCATTATATTCTGTGGTTTCGGTTATGCCGAAGGCGGAAAGCTCTCCAAACATTTGGGAGGTTGGCAGGTGATTTGCTGGGCATTGATTATTACATTGCCGATCATGCTGCTCATTTCATATCTGTATATGCCTGTGAGCTTTGCACAAATTTCAACATCGGCAAAACTTGGTCTGGCTTATGTGTCTTTATTTAGTATGCTGATTGGTTTTTTCTTTTGGTATAAGGGCTTGGCACAAGGCGGGATTGCAACAGTTGGACAACTCCAGCTATTGCAACCAATCTTTGGTTTGGCCATTGCCGCAGTGTTATTACATGAACAAGTAAGCCCAACCATGTTTGGCGTCACAATTGCAGTGATTGCCTGTGTTGCTTGTGCCAAGAAATTTGCGTAAATAAAAAATTATAAACAATTTGCAGGTTTAGGTACGCCAGCTAGACGACTTAAATGGCGAGCGACTAAACCTGTATTAAATTTCTGCTGCAATGTTGCATTATCAATTTCAGGGCTAACGGTTTTCATTAAAAACTTAATCAATGGGCGTGTTGCTGGTGAATGTCCAAACTGTTGGTAAAACTGGCGGACAGCATGCAGAATTTCAAAATGCCAATCTGTTAACTGTAAATCTAGAGAATTTGCTAACTCCTGAGCAACGTCTTGATTCCAAATGGTGTAATCAACCAAATGGCCGTCTTGGTCTAACTCTAACTGCATAAAATAGCCTAACAAAATTTTAGATGAACCGAATAAATATTATTTCAATGAAATACAACGCTTAAATTTTAAGACTAAATCTGCAAATTGCGTATAGTTAATTGCTTGAATCTGATCTTTAACTTCATCGGGAAGAAGGCTGTATTCATTGGTTAAACAATAAATGTTGTGATAAACCTTGGTAATGGTTGTCGGGACATGAATCGCTGCTTCACCCATAATTACGATACAGTCATCAGATTGTGCCATTTTTGCTAGTTCAGACCAAATCAGATCAGCTGTAGATTGAACTAAAATGAGTGTTGTTTTTTCCATAGCGAGACACCTTACCAATACAGAATATGATCAAATGATTGAATAAACTCAGGATTCATATCAATAAATTCAATGTCCTGATCGGTATTTTTAACTATGCTAAGTTCTTGATTTTTAGATTCAATTAGAATTGGAGTTAAATCGTAGAACTCGAAACTTTCGACCATATTGGCTGCAATTTTGAACTCGTGTTTAAATTGATCAAATTCTAAATTATTGTTTAATAAGCTAAGAGCCGCAGACTTTAATAATACTTTGACAGAAATACCAAAGGTTGCTAAAACCATAGTTGCGGACAAGCTTTCATTGACTTGCAAACTTGTTAAGTTAGGTTGCGTTAGGATGACGAGTACAGATTTCACACAATTTACCTTTTCAAAGCAACACTCTAGTAAAGAACTTTAATTAAAATTGAATTAATCGAGAACAGCTTTGCACTGCGTCAGCAAGCTCTCCGAGACCAACCAATTCAAAACTATTGGCTAAGTTGTGCTGTTGGAGTGAATGACGTTTTGCATTGTCCGCATCAGTGATTCCCCGAGCAAGGGCAGCACTGACACAGACAGGGAGTCGGATGCCAAGCTTTTGCCATTCTTGTTTTAGATTGCGTTGATCATCAGGAAACCACTGTAAGTCATTCGCGACCTGAACACCATCTTGGTAAAAGAAGACACGAAATTCTTCATGCTTACTTTGTAAAGCTTGAGCTAAACCAAAAGCATGCCAAGCCATAATGGATGTAGGCGCAGAAGTAATTAGCAGTAGTGTACTCATTGAATATTCACTATGGGTTGAAGTTGGCAAAAATGATGATGGACAGATTTAAGGGAAGGTAAGTATACAATGATTTTGGTGACAGGTGGTTTAGGCTTTATCGGTTCACACATTGCTTTGAGTTTATTGGCTCATGGGCAAGAGATTGTCATTGTAGATAACTTAGCTAATTCAACCTTGCAGACCTTGGAACGTCTTGAATATATTTCAGGCATGTATATCCCATTCGCGAAACTTGATGTTCGTAATACACCTGCCCTGAATAAAGTGTTTGAGCAGTATTCAATCGATACTGTGATTCATACAGCCAGTTTTAAATCATTAGAAGAATCGGCCCTAAAACCTCTTGAATATTATAATGATAATGTTAGCAGCATCATGAGCTTGTTAAGAGCAATGCAACGCATGGGAGTCAGACAGTTAATCAATTTGTCTAGTCTAGCGGTTTATGGCCAATCAAGTGCTGAACTTAAGGAAGAGACTGAGTTTAATTATAAATACTCGAATCCTTATGTTCGATCTCAGCAAATGGTTGAAGATATTATTGCAGATACATATCGTGTGGATCCCGAGTGGAGGATTGTAAATTTGCGGTTGTCCAACATTGTTGGTGCATTTGAGCATGGCGTATTAGGTGAATTTGTTACTCAACTGCCTAAGAATATCGTGCCATTGGCTTTACAAGTTGCCGCTAGGCAGCGTGAATGTATTGAGTTGCAGAATCAGGCCTCGACTGCTGATGGAACTGTTGAAAGAAGCTTTCTGCATGTTTTAGATACATGTGATGCCATTTTAATGACCCTAAATTGGTTAAGTTCCCAGAACAACTGTATGGAGTCATTCAATATCGCACATTCACAACTGACCTCGATTCAAAACTTATTAAATGAAATTGAGAAAGTGACTCAGGCGAAAGTGCATGTTCAGCCCGCAGTATTTCAGCATGATGAGATTGCACAATTAGGTGCAATCATTGATAAGGCAGAGAAAATTCTTAACTGGTCGCCAAAACGGCCTTTAGCGCAGATGATTGAAGATGAATGGCGCTTTTATCTGAATACCTTAAAAGGCAATTAAGATAATGATTCTTATTTACAATTATATCTGCTTTGATTAGGATAACGGCAACTAGCCAAAGCATCACTTTGCTTCAGCCCGTGAGAACTTTAACCAAATAGAGTAGAGGTTGTTTATGCAAATGCGAATTGAACACGACACAATGGGTGACATTGAGGTCCCGAATGAAGCCTTATGGGGTGCGCAAACGCAACGAAGTTTACAAAACTTTAAGATTGGTCAAGAACGCTTGCCACGTACCATGATTCGAGCAATGGGTTTGGTGAAAAAAGCTGCTGCTATTACCAATGCTGAATTAAAACAACTTCCTGAAGATTTAAGCCAATATATCGTTGGTGCTGCTGAAGAGGTAATTGCTGGACAATGGGATACGCAATTTCCATTGGTGGTTTGGCAAACTGGTTCAGGTACGCAAAGTAATATGAACTGTAATGAAGTGATTGCCAATATTGCCAATCAGAAATTAGGCCAAGTATTGGGTGCACAAAAACCAGTTCATCCGAATGATCATGTCAATCGTGCACAATCAACCAATGACTCATTCCCAACTGCAATCCATGTGGCTGCAAGTATTCAAATTAATGAATTACTCATTCCAGCCGTTGCTAAGCTAAAAGATACATTACAGCGTAAGTCAGAAGAATTTGATGATATCGTCAAAATTGGCCGTACCCATTTACAAGATGCGACACCTTTGACTTTGGGCCAAGAATTTAGTGGTTATGTTTCACAATTAGAGCATGGCTTGAAGCGTTTACAGCAAGCACTGTCTGGTTTATATGAATTGCCTTTGGGTGGGACAGCGGTTGGTACTGGATTAAATGCACATCCAGATTATGCGGTTAAAGCAGCGGAGCAATTAGCTGAATTAACTGGTCTGCCATTCGTGACAGCACCGAATAAATTTGAAGCATTGGCTGGGCGCGATGCTGCTGTGTTTGCATCAGGTGCATTAAAAACACTTGCTGCAAGCTTAAATAAAATTGCCAACGATATTCGTTGGCTGGCAAGTGGTCCACGCTGTGGATTCGGTGAAATACGTATTCCGGAAAATGAACCTGGTTCAAGCATCATGCCCGGTAAAGTTAATCCGACTCAAAGTGAAGCGATGACTATGGTTGTTGCTCAAGTTTTAGGGAATGACACTACAATTAATGTAGCAGGTGCTTCTGGTAACTTTGAGCTCAATGTATTTATGCCCGTGATTGCTTATAACTTACTGCAATCGATTCAGTTGTTGGGCGATGCATGCAATAGCTTTAACGATCACTGTGCAGTGGGTATTGAACCAAATCGTGACAAGATCGATCACTTCTTACATAACTCATTGATGTTGGTCACTGCATTGAATCCTGTGATTGGCTATGAAAACTCTGCCAAAGTTGCGAAAACGGCTTATAAGGAAAATAAAACCTTAAAGCAAGTCGCGGTTGAACTGGGTTTAGTGACTGCTGAACAATTTGATGAAGTGGTTAAGCCTGAAAATATGGTGTCACCGAATAGTAAGTAAGCTTTATAGATGAAATTAAAAATCCTTCTGTTCATAGAGGGATTTTTTATGAGTAGTTTTTATAAAGTGAACTGCGTACAATATAGTTTTGATTTACCTGATTGTTGCTTCATTATGCTGAATATTTATTTAACAGATACCCAAACCAACATCCAATTTTCTGATCTTCCTAATGAAAATCCTGTTAAGTTTCTGTTGAATTTAAAGAAAATCTTTCCGAGCACTGCAGATTTATTATTGCCCGTACTACCTGAGGACAGTAATTTAGAAAATGTAACATGGGAAGCAACATCAAAAGACTTTGAGACATTTAAAAAATTATTGGAAGGTTGGGGAATTATCGAGCTGCGTTTAAGTGCGATCACCACCTATAAAGACAAAAACTTTGCCAATGAACTAGTAAAAAAAGCCCAAGTTAGACGTAAGCAAATTACCCAAAGTCAGCCGCAATTATCACTTATTGCTTTGGATTATGTGTTGATGCATGAAATTCATGCGCTGATTGATGCAGAGTTGGTAATGATTGGTGAAAAATTCTATTTACCAACATTACGTGAACTCTGGAAAGGTCAGTTCTCAGATCAGATTTTGCAATGTAAATTTTAATATTTGCAAGCAGACTTTGAGTCTGCTTTTTTATTGCTTAAGTAACTTGAAATAGAACACTTCTTCGCCTACAAACAATTACAAGAATTTAGTGTCGGTATTTTTAGGCGGCATATATATTGCTTATAAGGATATAAATATTATTGCGGGAGAGAAGTTCTTCAATGAACTCGCCGAAGGAGCAACGACCCCGGAAACTCTCAGGCAGAAGGACTGTAATAATAGAAATACAATCTGGAGAGCAGTGCTCAACTTGTAGAAATTAACAATATTTTTCTTCTATGATAAACACTCACCGAAGGGGAAGGCTTAATGATTAATTGGTAATCATCTGCCAAAACTCTCAGGTACCATGACAGATGGGGCTATGCATTAAGAAATGTTATGCATTTCTAGGAGTTTGCTATGCCACATGTTGTTGTCATTGGTGCGGGGATTACGGGTGTAACGTCTGCCTATGAATTAAATAAATTAGGCTATGAGGTGACGGTGATTGATCGTCATCTCTTTCCAGCCATGGAAACGTCTTTTGCCAATGGCGGGCAGTTGTCTGCCTGTAACGCCGAGGTTTGGAATCAAAAGGCAACCGTACTTAAAGGTATTAAATGGATGAGTAAAAAGGATGCACCTTTATTGCTCAATCCATCCTTTAGTGCACATAAATATCGCTGGTTGATTGAATTCTTAACGCATATTAAAAACTATAAAGCCAATACCATTGAGACCGTACGTTTGGCGCTTTTGGCGAGACAACGCTTGTTTGAGATTGCAGAAAAAGAAAGTATTTCGTTTGACTTGGAAAAACGTGGCATTTTACATATGTATCACACCAAGGAAGACTATGAGATTGCCAAAAAGGTCAATGATGTGTTGGTTGAAGGAAAGCTTGAACGAAATGCGATTACACCTGACGAAATGAGAGTCATTGAACCCACACTAACAGGTGATTATTTTGGTGGGTATTACACGGCTGGGGATGCAACAGGAGATATTCATAAATTCTCTGTTGGCTTGGCTGAAAAAACTCAGCAAAATGGTGTGAAATATCGTTTTGGCTTAGATGTTGTTGATGTCAAATTTACGCAAGACAAAGCGGTTGTCCACTGCAAAAACAGTTCCGAAAATGTTAATCCAAGCTCGGATGGGATCACTGAAATTATTGCCGATTTGGTTTTGGTCTGTGGTGGTGTAGGAAGTTACCAATTAGCCGATATGCTCGGTGATAGTGTGAATGTTTATCCTGTCAAAGGCTATTCAATTACAGTGCAGCTGAAAGATGAGCGTAGTGTAAAAAATGCGCCGTGGGTGAGCTTACTTGATGAAAGTGCCAAGATTGTGACCTCTCGCCTCGGTGCTGATCGTTTACGTATTGCAGGTACCGCTGAGTTTAATGGATATAACCGAGATATTCGTGCAGATCGTATCCAGCCTTTAATTAATTGGGTCAACCAAAACTTTGATATTTCAACTGAGCATGTTGTGCCGTGGGCAGGTTTGCGTCCAATGATGCCGAACATGCTGCCTGTGGTAAAACAGGGTAAGCAACCACGAGTGTTTTATAACACTGGACATGGACATTTGGGCTGGACTTTGTCTGCGGCAACAGCGATATTGATTAGCCAAGAGATTGCAGAAAAATTCCCAAGCTGAATCAAAAAAGCCGATGTGAAAACATCGGCTTTTAAATGTTAAGAGCATTAATCGTACAGGCGATAGATCCCTGTAAATCTGCCGCAATCTTTCTGCGTAGATTTAATAATCAATAAGGCTTTTTGAAAATCAAACTGATATTGGCATTTTTTTTCATTATCAATGATTTGGTCTTTTTGTTCAGGTGTACTATATGCCAATAAAGATACGGTTTGAGTTTCTAGACGATTATTGGGATTGCGGTATGCAGTGCCTTCTATTTTGAGTTTATCCTTATCCAGCTGATGGATCTGTAAATGCACAGGTTGAGCTGCTAGTTTACCGTGTTCATATTTCAAATAATGCTGTGTCAAGGTTTGGTTCATTGAGGTATAAAAATTCAAATCATCCAAACGTGCATCAAATTGCTGCTGATAACAGCTTTTGCTTTTGCACTGCTGTGCTTGATTCAGCCACAGAGTTTGGGTGTCATGTAATAACTGTAATGGGGCATCAGTTACCAAATAAGCGGTTAAAAATTTGGCGTTGAGCTTCAGGCGCTGCTCTTTATATTGCTTAGCGCAGATTTTTTGTGCTTCCAAATCCTTGCTTGTACAGTCAATTGATTCCGCATAGGCAAATGTTGAGCAAAAACAACTCAATGTGATGATGTAGCCAGATTTCTTTAATTGATTTCTTACAGTGTTAAACAGCATAATCACTTATACTTTCAGTCTAATTTGCTCAACGTACTATAGCGAAATAGAAAGCCTGAATACAAGATTTGTTCGGTATATTGTAAAAGGAAAATCATATGGTTGCTCAAATTCGGATTGGACAAGGGATCGATGTGCATGCGTTCGAAGAAGGTGATTTTGTTACTTTGGCAGGTGTCCAAATTCCACATACGCATGGTTTAAAGGCACATTCGGATGGGGATGTGGTATTACATGCGCTGAGTGATGCCTTGTTAGGCGCGTTAGCACTCGGTGATATTGGTCAGCATTTTCCAGATACAGACCCTGAATACAAAGGTGCAGATAGTCGTTTGTTACTCAAACATGTCTATCAATTGATTTTAGATCGTGGCTATCAGCTGAATAATGCAGACATTACGGTAGCTTGTGAACGCCCTAAATTAGCGAAGCATAATTTAGAAATGCGTCAAAGTATTGCAGATGTTTTAGATGTTGATGTGACTCAAATCAGTATTAAAGCCACAACAACTGAAAAATTAGGATTTACTGGTCGCCAAGAAGGGATCTTGGCAACGGCAACGGTGTTAATTTCGCATCAAGCAAAATGATTGCTGTTTATTAATGACTGTTCAAGTTCTTGTGTTGCTTTACGACCTTGCAGTTGTAAAGTAATGCTATGAATTAAGCCTGTCCAGGTTTCGTTCGGTTCCCAAATTTGGTGTAAAAGTTCTTGGGCGGTGGGCAGGTCGATATTCATATAGAATTGGCGATAGAGATACATCAAACTACTGACACGCATATTATCGTCGCAATGTAGCCAAATAATTTCATTTTGAACGAGATGATCAATGAGATCCAAAACAAAAAGACATTGTTCAGAGCAAGGTACATCCCAGCCGATTGGAATATGAATGTAGTTTAATCCCAAGTCTAAACAAATTTGATCTTGCTCAGATAGATGGTTATCTGATTTGCTGGTCGCAAGATTAATGACAGTACTGCAACCATATTCTTTGATCTGTTGCAGTTGCTCAGCAGTCGGTTGAGCAGAGCTAAACAGATGCTCATGCACCAAAGAAAAGCTTGGTATTTGAGATAAGGCTTGTTCGAGTGAAGTCATAACATCCGCTGTGTGTTGAGTGAAGTTCTCATATCATGAGAAACTTAATCTAATGGGCTTGTCTTACTATAAGTGTTTTTATTCGGGTGTTCAATTTAGAACACACAAATAAAAACAGCATCGAATGATGCTGTTTTTTTAAACTTAGTCTTTTTTCAGATTCTCATTCAGTAAGAATTCCATCAACGCTTTTTGAGCATGCAAACGGTTTTCTGCTTCGTCCCAAACCACAGCATTTTTGTGGTCTAACATATTTTCTGAAATCTCTTCACCACGGTGCGCAGGCAAGCAGTGCATGAATAAGCAATCAGGGTGTGCTAAGTCCATAAGTTTTTCATTGACTTGGAAATCTGAGAATGCTTTTTCACGTAACTTCTGTTCTTCTTCCTGACCCATGCTAGCCCAGACATCCGTCACGATGAGATCTGCATTGACAGCTGCATCTTCAGCTTTATTGAAGACTTCTACGCAATCAGCAAACTCGGTGAGGAATCTTGCTTGTGGTTCATAACCTTCAGGCGATGCGATTTTTAGCTTAAAGCCCATCATATGTGCCGCTTCAATATATGAGTTACACATATTGTTGCCATCACCAATCCATGCAACGGTTTTACCTTCAATGCTGCCTCGGTGTTCTTGGAAGGTTTGCAAATCAGCAAGCAACTGACAAGGGTGGTGATCATCAGTCAGACCATTGATGACCGGTACCGTCGAGTAAGATGCAAAACGCTCTACAATATCGTGACCGAAAGTACGGATCATGACAATATCGAGCATGCTCGAAATGACACGTGCAGAATCTTCAATCGGCTCACCACGGCCTAATTGAGTATCGCGTGGTGAAAGAAAAATTGCGTTACCACCAAATTGGCAAATACCTGCTTCAAAAGAAATACGCGTACGTGTGCTCGATTTCTCGAAAATCATTCCCAAAACTTTACCAGCAAAAGGTTGATAGACCGTATTGCTATGTTGCATGCGTTTAAGTTCTTGTGCGCGATCTAAAATACGCTGCAATTCTAAAGAGGATAGGTCTCGTAAAGTAAGAAAATGCCGAAGCGCCATATTTGCTCCCCCAATAATTATTGAATAAAAACAATAATTAAGTGATGATTAATGGGTGTGGAAAAAAAGGAATTGAATACTATACTATACGCGCAAAAAAAAGCAAAAGAATTAGACCTTTTGGTGGGCTTTTAAAAACAAATCTACAGAATAGTTAATATAATCAATGATTTCGGCATCATCTGCTGGTACGTCTAAACCCATTAGATTACGCCACTCGACATCGCGTAAAATGCCAAAATACATGGTTGAGGAGAATTGGGGTTTTGTACAATAAATCTCACCGCTGTTATGGGCATGCTCTAGTGCAAAAGCAATGGTATTTTGAATATTGAGTGCACATTGATCATAAAAATAATGCGCGAGCTGTGCATCCTTTTGGGTTTGCTCGGTAAACATCCGCATGAAGGCGATATTTTCAGGTTGAATAATGTGGTGATAAAAACGTTGAAGGGTTTGTGTAAGGTAGCTTCTTAAATTTGGTTTTTCGGGTGTATAAGGAAAACAAACACCTTTAAAGAAAACTTCTCTACGATAATCGCAAATTGCAGTAAATAGGCCTTCTTTATTACCAAAGTATTTATAAATAGATGTTTTTGAACCACCTGCATGATTGACGATATCATCCAAAGAGACTGCCTCATAACCTTTTTCTAGGAATAAATCGGTTGCGCACAATAATAGTGCGAGACGACGTTCTTCTCCGCGGCGAGTTTGAGGTTTAGCACAGCTTGGATAGCAAATATCAGACATTATCTACTTTGGGGTGGTTGGGTTAATTCTAGTATAACAAAAACCATATCCATTGTATGGTTATGAGATTGATGAGTGTTTCAAAATTTCTCAATTCAAATAAAAAAGCGAGTAACGTGTACTCGCTTTTTTTTATAATCTTTTAATTAAGCAGAACGAATTTCTTCGTCATCATCATCATCGCTGGAATCCATACCGAGCTCTTTGAGTTTGCGGGTAAGGGTATTACGACCCCAACCTAAAAGCTCAGCGGCATGGCGTTTACGTCCACGCGTTTGTTGTAACGCGGCATTAATCAGTGTGCGCTCAAACATAGGTGTTGCGATGTCTAAAAGCTTCATTTCACCATTTTTAAGCTTTTGGATCGCCCATTGTGCCAATAACTCATCCCAATGATGAACTGCGATGCGCTCAACTAAAGCTGGGCTGGTATTTGATACTGCTTGAGCATCGCTGTTCTTATGCACAGACGCTTGTTTAAGCTCAGCAGGCAGATCTTCTGGATAGACCTCACGTCCGGTGATCATCACCGTTAACCAGCGACAAGTATTTTCCAACTGACGCACATTCCCTGGCCAAGGCAGTTGTTGCATATAATCCGTAGTTTCAGTGCGCAAGATTTTTGGACTGACTCCAAGCTCTTTGCCCGCACGTGCCAAGAAGTGTTGTGCCAACATTGGAATGTCTTCGCTACGATGAGACAGCTTTGGAATATGAATACGAATGACGTTTAGACGATGATATAAGTCTTCACGGAAACGTCCTTCATTCACCAGTTTTTCCAAATCTTGGTGTGTTGCGGCCACTATACGTACATCAACCTTGACTGGGATATGACCACCTACGCGGTAGAACTCACCATCTGCTAAAACACGAAGCAAACGTGTTTGCGTTTCAAATGGCATATCACCGATTTCATCAAGGAACAACGTACCGCCATTGGCTTGTTCAAAGCGACCTTGATGCTGTGTATTTGCACCTGTAAATGCGCCTTTTTCATGACCAAATAACTCTGTTTCAATTAAGTCTTTTGGAATGGCTGCCATGTTTAGTGCAATAAAAGGTTTGGCGCGACGAGGTGAGTGTTTATGCAGTGCATGGGCAACCAACTCTTTACCTGTGCCAGATTCACCATTAATCAATACAGTAATGTGTGATTGTGATAAGCGACCAATTGCACGGAATACTTCCTGCATTGCAGGTGATTCACCAATAATTTCGGTCGATTGCAAAGGTGAAGCGGTTTTGGTTGCTTCTTGTTGTTGCAGTTTATTGATATGCAAAATCGCACGATTAACTAGAGCCAATGCTTCATCGATATCGAATGGTTTTGGTAAATACTCAAAAGCACCTGTTTGATAACTCGAAACAGCTGACTCTAAATCAGAGTGTGCTGTCATGATGATGACAGGTAGATCTGGATGCGTATTTTTAACTTTAGATAAGAAGGTTAAGCCATCAATCCCTGGCATACGGATATCGGTTAAAATCACATCGGGCGCATCATCATGTAGACGTTCAAGCGCAGTCTGTGCCTCTTCAAAGTTGGTGACATCAAAACCCTCTTCTTTAAAGGTTTTTTCCAGTACCCAACGCATGGCACGATCGTCATCTATTACCCAAATTTTATTTCGTGACATGGTTTAACTCCCAAGGTAGATATAGGCTAAATACGGTTTTTCCTGGAACTGATTGACATTCAATCATTCCGTTATGTTGATGCATAATATTTTGAGCGATACTGAGACCCAGTCCTGTGCCTTTGGCACGACCAGTGACTAGCGGATAGAAAACGGACTCCAAGATGCCCTCGGGAACACCAGGGCCATTGTCTTCAATGTCAATGCGAACCGTTGAGCGATTCAGCACACCATTAATGGTGACAAGGCGTTGTATTCGGGTTCTTAAAACCAGCTCTGGTTCTGAGTCGGTAAAAAAGTCTTTATTCTCAGTCATGGCCTGTACGGCATTAACACTGATATTGAGCATGACCTGAATCAGTTGGTCCCGATCGGCCATAACGTCGGGTAAAGAAAGGTCATAGTCGCGTGTGATCTTAATTTTCTTCTTGGTTTGATTTGCAATGAGTGAGCGAACGCGTTCCAGTGGCTCATGCACATTGACATGCTCGTAGCTTGGTAACTGACGTGAACCGAGCATGGTGTCCGCAAGATTGGTCAAACGATCGACTTCACTAATAATAATGTCGGTAAATTCACGATAGTTATCATCACCCAAGCTTCGGGCAAGTAGTTGTGTTGCACCACGAATACCTGCTAGTGGGTTTTTAATTTCATGTGCTACACCGCGAACTAACTGCCGAGCCACTTGATGTTGTTGAACGAGGTTTTCTTCTTTCGAAATTTTCAACATACGGTCAATCGGATTGAGTTCAATTAACAGGAGTGGATGATAGCTTTTGCCTGCATTGAGTTGTGATGCAGTGTAATCGACATGGATCGGTTTGAAATTCACATTGATCACGGCTTCACGACGGGTATAGTGTTGCCCACTTTCTAAAGTGTTTAATAATGCTTCATGTGTATTAAATGAATCATCATGCGCATGCAGTAAATTTAATACAGGTTGACCCGAAGCACGGAGCAAGCTGATGTCAAATAATGCTTCACAAGCAGAATTTAAATAAAAAATATTAAGCTTACTATCGACCAATAAAATGGCAGTGCTCAGATTATCTACTAAGAGTCGATAGTCGATAGTGTTCTGTTGATCCATTTGTGAATCATCCTGTTTTAAAATGGCGCAATAAATATAAATTTTAATGAATAGCCATTAACTTCTAAAATGTACTTTATGCAAAATACAAGCCAACTTTGTATTAACTAAATTTCAATCACTTAAATCTGAAAGAATCGATTTATACGGTATTTTTCACATACATCCGCTTATTTCAATATTTTATTATGTTCCAAGTTGGTGCGTTGTTGGATTTTATTTAAAATTTTGGTTGTATTTTGGTGCATTACACAAAGAGATGGCTTTGCAGCTATGCGTAAGCAAAGAAAAGTCATACAATACGCCGATTCTAGTGGAGCGCAGATTCATGAAGACCCCCAAAGTCGGTTTTGTATCTTTAGGTTGTCCTAAGGCATTGGTAGATTCTGAACGAATTTTAACTCAGTTAAAGACTGAAGGTTATCAAGTCGCATCAGATTACGACGGTGCAGATTTGGTTGTTGTTAATACCTGTGGTTTTATTGAATCTGCAGTACAAGAGTCTTTAGCCGCGATTGGCGAAGCCATGAGTGAAAATGGTCGAGTAATCGTTACTGGCTGTTTAGGTAAAGACGAAGACAAAATTCGCCAGATGCACCCAAATGTTCTTAAAGTAACAGGTGCAGCAGCCTATCAAGATGTCATGGAAGCAGTACATGAATATGTACCAGCACCGCCAAAACATAACCCGTTTATTGATTTAGTTCCAGAGCAAGGTGTTCGTTTAACACCGAAGCATTATGCTTATTTGAAAATTTCAGAAGGCTGTAATCACCGTTGTACATTCTGCATTATCCCAAGCATGCGTGGCGACCTCGTGTCTCGCCCTGTTGGAAAAGTGTTGGATGAAGCAGCTGCACTTAAACGTGCGGGTGTAAAAGAGATTCTGGTGATCTCTCAGGATACTTCTGCCTATGGTGTGGATACCAAGTACAAGTTAGATTTTTGGAATGGTCAGCCAGTCAAAACCAAATTCTATGATATGTGTGAAGCACTCGGTCAGTTGGGTATTTGGGTACGTTTACATTACGTTTATCCATATCCGCATGTGGATGCTGCGATTGATTTGATGGCTCAGGGCAAAATCCTGCCTTATTTAGATATTCCTTTTCAGCACGCCAGTCCGCGCATCTTAAAATTGATGAAGCGACCAGCTCATAGTGAAAATACTTTAGAGCGCCTGAAACTATGGCGTGAAAAATGCCCTGAATTGGTGATTCGCTCAACTTTTGTTGTTGGTTTCCCTGGTGAAACGGAAGAAGATTTCCAAATGTTGTTGGAATGGTTAAAAGAAGCGCAATTAGATCGCGTTGGCTGTTTTACCTATTCACCTGTTGAAGGCGCAACAGCAAATGATCTTCCTGATCATGTGCCAGAAGAGATTAAGCAAGAGCGTTATGAACGCTTCATGGAAGTGCAGCAAGCAATTTCGGCAGCTAAATTGCAAAAACGTATTGGTCAGAGAATGACAGTATTGGTTGATAGCTTGGAAGAAGAATTCCCTGTGGCCGTTGCTCGCTCATATGCAGATGCACCTGAAATTGATGGCAACGTTTTTGTTGAAGATATTGATAAGAGTCTGATTAAAGCAGGTAACTTGCTTGAAGTTGAAATTACGGATGCGGATGAGTATGACTTGTTTGCAAAGTTAATTCAGATTAAATCTGCTTGATGTTGAATTAAATTTAAGAAAGTTTTGAGATTGGTCGGTTTGGAGAAAAGTATGTCAGCTTCTAAGAATCCACGTTATGCACGTATTTTGCTAAAGCTTTCAGGTGAAGCTTTAGCAGGCAATAAAGATATGGGTATTGATGCCCAAGTATTAGATCAAATGTCACTTTCAATCGCTCACTTGGTTGGTTTAGGCGTTCAAGTTGGTATTGTCGTTGGTGGTGGTAATTTGTATCGCGGTAGCCAATTGCAAAAAGATGGTTTGGTTGGTCGTGTTACGGGTGACCAAATGGGTATGTTGGCAACGGTAATGAATGGTTTGGCACTGCGTGATGCATTGGTACGCCGTAATATCAAAACGCGTTTAATGTCAGCTTTGTCGATTGGTACCGTGGTTGAGCCATATTCAAGCCGAGATGCGATTCGTCACTTGAGCCAAGGTGAAGTTTGTGTATTCGTTGCCGGTACAGGTAACCCATTCTTTACCACGGACACAGCTGCTTGCTTGCGTGGTATCGAAATTGAAGCAAACTTGATCTTAAAAGCGACTAAAGTTGATGGCGTTTATAATAAAGATCCAAGTAAGTACGACGATGCAGTTAAATATGATCATTTAACTTTTGATCAGGTTTTAGATGAGAAGCTTGGTGTAATGGATCTTACGGCAATTTGTTTATGTCGTGACCACAATGTTCCATTACAAGTTTTTGATATGAACAAATCTGGTGCGTTACTTTCTGTTGTAATGGGCGAAAAAGAGGGTACTCACGTTACTAATTAGGGTTTGTTAATATTTCACCATGCATTGCGTTATAGACTAAAACAACACAAACTAGGCATGAAGCGAAAATAATGGCGATACCCTTATTGAGTTTCATAACGACGTTTGTGGCAGTTTTAGTCATAACCCAGAGGGACAGGAATCTTTTTTGGCGCTACTGCGTTATGTTTAATTTATTTAGAATGGCTAAATTTCATAAAACATGCCTTGTATCGCCTAAAAAACATTCTCTGTCGCAATCATCTGTGAAATGTTAATAAACCCTCATGTACGTGAGCCATAAAGCTCTTTATACTAATGTCTAAATATTTTGTAATACCTATGAATAAGTAAGGAAGATCATATGATTAACGATCTCAAACAAGATGGCGAACAACGTATGCAGAAGTCGCTTGACTCATTAGAGTTAGGCTTTGCTAAAGTTCGTACAGGTCGTGCGCACCCGTCTATTTTAAATGGTGTGATGGTTTCTTACTATGGCTCTGATGTTCCATTGAATCAAGTGGCAAACGTTGGACTTGAAGATTCACGTACACTATTGGTACAACCTTTTGAGCGTTCGATGGTTGCTGCGATTGATAAAGCGATTCGTGAAGCAGGATTAGGATTGAACCCAATTACTGCTGATGCAATCCGTGTACCAATGGCGGCATTAACTGAAGAAACTCGTCGTGATATGCAAAAAGTTGCTCGTTCAGAAGCTGAAAATGCCAAAGTTGCGATTCGTAATATTCGTCGTGATGTGTTAGGTGATATCAAAGCATTGTTGAAAGAAAAAGAAATTTCTGAAGATGATGATCGCCGTGCATCAGATGAAATTCAGAAAATGACTGATAAATATGTTGCAGAAGTTGATAAGCGTCTTGCAGCGAAAGAAGCAGAGTTGATGAAGGTCTGATATTACTATGACCTTGCAAGAAGAACCGCTTCTTCCTCAACATGTTGCCATCATCATGGATGGCAACAATCGTTTTGCCAAAAAAAAGCAAATGCAAAAAGGCGATGGGCATCGGGAAGGCAAGAATGTCTTGGATCCTATTGTTGAGTATTGTAAAAAAGAAGGTGTTCGTGCATTAACGGTTTTTGCATTCTCAAGCGAAAACTGGAATCGACCACAGTATGAAGTTGATCTGTTAATGAGATTGTTGGAAGAAACAATTCATGAGCAGCTGCCTCGTATGGAGAAATTCAATATCGCGCTTCGTTTCATTGGAGACCGTTCTCGGTTATCAAATGAGTTGCGTGATTTAATGCAATATGCAGAGCAGAAAACAGCAGTTTTTGATTCAATGACACTCACCATTGCCATTAGTTATGGTGGTATGTGGGATATGGCTCAGGCCGCAAAAGTCATTGCTCAAGATGTGCTTGCTGGAAAACTTCAAGCAGATCAGATAAATGTTGATTTATTTGATAAATATGTCAGTCTAAATGATCTTCCTGCTGTCGATTTGTTAATTCGTACAGGCGGTGACTATCGTTTGTCTAACTTTTTACTCTGGCAAGCTGCGTATGCCGAATTGTATTTTACCGATACTTTATGGCCCGAGTTTACAGTGAAAGAGTTAGATCACGCATTTCGTGTTTTTTCAGGACGTGAAAGACGCTTTGGTAAAACCTCAGAACAGATTCAACAAGCGAAAATAGAGAATTAATAATGTTAGAGCGGATTATTACCGCATTGGTGTTAGTTGCTGTTGTTTTAAGTTGCATGTTTGCAACGCAATCACATTATCCAATGTTTATGCTTATGATTTTAGCTGCGGGGGTTGCAGGTTATGAGTGGTTTAAGCTTATGCCTCGTGCAGTCGCGCCTGTGTCAAAACCTAAAGCGTGGGTATATGGTGGATGTGTTGCAGCAATATCAACACTGGCATTATTCTTTGATGATGTCGCACTTTTACTGTGGGCGGCATCCATTCTCACGTGGTTAGGCAGTATTTATTGGGTTAAAAATTTCCCTGAATCAGATAGTTGGTACAACGTATCTTTGTATGTGGTTGGCTTTATTCTGATATCTGCTGCTGTTACCGCACTTTATGCCGTTTGGCATAGTTCGCCATGGTGGTTGATGTACTTGTTCCTGTTGGTATGGGGCGCAGATAGTGGTGCATATTTCGTTGGGCGTAAATTTGGTAAGAAAAAACTCGCACCATTCGTAAGCCCAAATAAATCTGTTGAAGGTTTATATGGCGGCATTGCAACGACGATTATCATTATGTTGGTTGTACAATATTTCTATTTAAATTTAAGTGTCGTACAGCTTATTTTATTCTTAATCCTTTCAATAGTTACCGTGTTTGCATCTGTGTTAGGTGATTTGTTTGAATCTATGATTAAGCGTCGTGCGGGAATCAAAGATTCAGGTCGTGTTCTTCCTGGGCATGGTGGTGTATTAGATCGTATAGATTCTTTACTTGCTGCTGCACCGATTTTTGCGACAGGTATGTATATATTAAAACTTATTGGTGTAGATCTTTAAATGACTCAAGCTGTTTGTATATTGGGTGTTACGGGTTCGATTGGACAAAGTACTTTAAAAGTATTGGAACAACACCCAGATCAATACACTGTATTTGCAGTCTCTGCATATAGTCGTTTAGATGAACTTTTAGAAATTTGTAAAAAATATCACCCGAAAATTGTTGTTGTACCCAATGAAAAAGCATTTGAGTTGCAACAACGTTTCAATCAAGAAAATCTAAAACAGATTGAAATTTTAACAGATGAAGCCGGCTTGATCGCAATCGCTGAACATGTTGATGTCGATATTGTGATGGCTGCGATTGTCGGTGCGGCTGGACTGTTGCCCACACTTGCTGCTGTAAAAGCAGGTAAGCGTGTTCTATTGGCGAATAAAGAATCGTTGGTGATGTCTGGCGATATCATGATGCAGGCTGCAAAAGATAATAATGCGTTGTTATTGCCTGTGGACTCTGAGCACAATGCAATCTTTCAATCTTTACCTCATGATTATTTAAATGCAGAAAGAACAGGCCAGCCACAATTGGGTGTTTCGCAAATTCTTTTAACTGCATCGGGTGGTCCTTTTCTGAATCACACCTTAGAACAATTGCATGATGTAACACCGCAACAAGCATGTAAGCATCCAAACTGGTCTATGGGGCAGAAAATTTCGGTTGATTCAGCAACTTTAATGAATAAAGGCTTGGAATTGATCGAAGCTTGTCATTTGTTTTCAATATCAGAACATTTTGTTACAGTTGTTGTTCATCCACAAAGTATTATTCATTCCATGGTGCAATACGTGGATGGTTCAACTTTGGCACAAATGGGTAATCCTGATATGTGTACGCCGATTGCACATGCATTGGCATGGCCAAAACGTTTGGCAACACATGTTCCTGCTTTAAATTTATTTGAAACAGCTCAATTAAATTTCCAATCACCTGATCTTGTTAAATTTCCAGCATTGGATTTAGCACGTCAGGCAATGCGTGCGGGTGGTTTAGCACCAACCATTTTAAATGCGGCTAATGAAATTGCGGTTGCAGCATTTTTGCAGCAAAGGATTCGATTTACTCAGATTGCTCAAGTGGTCGAAAATACTTTGCAAACTGTACAAAATGCTAAAGCAGAAAACATAGACATCATTTTGCAGACTGATATGATCGCAAGACGGATTGCAGAAAAGTATATTGTGAGTATAGGAGGCTAAATCGTATGAATGCACTATTTATGATTGTTGCAGCGATTTTATTGCTTGGCCCTCTGATCGCAATTCATGAATTTGGTCATTATTGGGTTGCACGAAGATTAGGTGTCAAAGTGTTGGTGTATTCCATCGGCTTTGGTCCAACTTTATTGAAATGGCAATCTAAAAAATCAGGGATTCAATATCAGCTTTCGGCATTACCTCTAGGCGGTTATGTCAAAATGTTGGATGAGCGAGAAGGTAA
This sequence comes from Acinetobacter sp. TUM15071, assembly GCF_008980925.1. NCBI lineage: Bacteria > Pseudomonadati > Pseudomonadota > Gammaproteobacteria > Moraxellales > Moraxellaceae > Acinetobacter > Acinetobacter sp. TUM15071. The sequence continues at coordinate 93,557 of NZ_BKGB01000013.1, forward strand.
TGTTGCTGAGCAAGATTTGCCTTATGCATTTAACCGTCAATCACCGTGGAAGCGGATTGCGATTGTCGCTGCTGGTCCGCTGATTAACCTGATTTTTGCAGTGTTTCTGTTCTGGATTTTATTTTTACCAGCACAAGAGCAGTTGAATACTCGTATTGGTAAAGTGATACCAAATACGCCAGCCGCTCAGGTTGATTTAAAAGTGGGCGATAAGATTATCAATGTTGACGGACAAACAACGCCAACATGGGAAAAGCTAAATTATGCTTTAGTCAATCGTGTGGGTGAAACTGGGCAAGTCTCGGTCATTGTTGATCGTGCTGGAACTGAAAAACAATTTAGTCTACCTATTAAAGAATTTTTAAAAGATCAAAGTCAGTCGCCTTTGGACGTATTGGGTTTTCTACCATATCGTCCTCAGATTCCTGCAGTGGTTAAAGAATTAAGCGCTGATGGTGCTGCAATACGCCAAGGTATGAAAGCTGGCGACCAAATTGTTGCAATTGATAATGTTGCAATGAAAGATTGGTTTGATGTCGTTGCGGTTGTCCAAAGCTCGCCAGAAAAGCTTTTAAATATTGATGTGATGCGTCAAGGTCAACTTGTCCATTTGCAAGTGATGCCTCAAGGGCAGCGCGATAATATGGGTAATACGACTGGGATGCTCGGCGTGAAAAGTGATGCTGGTAAAATCACGATCCCGAATGATTACAAGCAAACCATTCAATATTCACCTATTGAAGCGCTGGGTGTTGCATTTGAAAAGACAACTCAGCTTTCGGGCATGATTTTTAACTCTATTATCAAAATGGTACGTGGTTTAATTGGTTTAGATAATTTATCTGGTCCAATCACAATTGCCAAAGTTGCTGGTCAAAGTGCGGAAATGGGGTGGCAAACCTTTATTTCATTCATGGCTTTGATGAGTGTAAGTTTGGGGATTCTAAACTTATTGCCTATTCCGATGTTGGATGGTGGTCATTTAGTTTATTACTTTATCGAAGCAATTCGTGGTAAACCTGTTTCTGAACAAATACAGATGTTTGGTCTAAAAGTTGGTATGGTACTGCTCGGTAGCATGATGCTTTTGGCTTTATTTAACGACTTCATGCGTTTATAACAACGCAAATGGAATTTAACTTACTGGAAAATATATGGGCATGCGTCACACACATTTATTAATGCCTTTGGCACTGGTTAGTGCGATGGCAGTGGTACAACAAGCATACGCAGCAGATGAGTTTCTTGCACGAGATATACGAATTGATGGCTTAGTGCGTTTAACACCTGCAAGTATCTATTCTATGTTACCAATAAATAGTGGCGATAGAGTAAGTGACCCAATGATTGCTGAGTCAATCCGCACTTTATATGCCTCTGGTTTATTTGACGATATTAAAACCTATAAAGAAAATGATGTTTTAGTCTTTAAAGTTGTTGAACGTCCAATTATTTCGAAATTGGAATTTAAAGGCAATAAACTTATTCCGAAAGAAGCCTTAGAACAAGGCTTAAAGAAGATGGGTATTGCTGAAGGTGAAGTATTTAAGAAGTCTGCATTGCAGACCATTGAAACTGAGCTTGAGCAACAATATACCCAACAAGGTCGTTATGATGCAGATGTAACGGTTGAAACGGTGGCTCGTCCGAATAACCGTGTTGAGTTAAAACTTAACTTTAATGAAGGTACGGCAGCTAAAGTATTCGATATCAATATTATTGGTAATACGGTCTTTAGTGATAGCGATATCAAGCAAGCCTTTGCAGTGAAAGAAAGCGGCTGGGCTTCTATTGTTACCCGTAACGACCGCTATGCACGTGAAAAAATGGCTGCAAGCTTGGAAGCTTTACGTGCCTTATATTTAAACAAAGGTTATATCAACTTTAATATCATTAACTCTCAATTAAATATCAGTGAAGATAAAAAACATATCTTTATTGAGGTTTCAGTTGATGAAGGTAGTCAGTTTAAGTTTGGTGAAACGAAGTTCTTAGGTGATGCACTTTATAAACCTGAAGAGTTGCAAGCACTTAAATTATATAAAGATGGCGAAACGTATTCGCAAGAAAAAGTGAATGCAGTCAAGCAATTATTATTGCGTAAGTATGGTAATGCGGGCTATTACTATGCTGAAGTGAATGTTGTACCTGATATTAATAATGAAACAGGTATTGTTGGCTTAAATTACTATATTAATCCAGGTCAGCAAGTAACAGTACGTCGTATTAACTTCACTGGTAACAGTAAAACTGCTGATGAGGTATTGCGTCGTGAAATGCGCCAAATGGAAGGTGCATTGGCAAGTAATGAAAAAATTGACTTATCTAAAGTTCGTTTAGAGCGTACAGGCTTCTTTAAAACAGTTGATGTTAAACCTGTTCGTGTTCCAAACTCTCCAGATGAAGTTGATTTAAATGTGAATGTTGAAGAGCAACATTCAGGTACAACCACACTGGCTGTAGGTTATTCGCAAAATGGTGGTGTAACCTTCCAAGCAGGTTTAAGTCAAACCAACTTTATGGGTACGGGTAATCGTGTTGCGATCGATTTGTCTCGTTCAGAAACTCAAGATTACTATAACTTAAGTGTGACGGACCCATACTTTACCATTGATGGTGTCAGCCGTGGTTATAACGTTTACTATCGTAAAACCAAGTTAAACGAAGATTATAACGTTAACAACTACGTTACCGATAGTATTGGCGGTAGCTTAAGTTTTGGTTATCCAATTGATGAAAACCAAAGTTTAAGTGCGTCTTTAGGTATTGATCAAACCAAAGTAAGAACAGGTCCAAGTGTTTCAACTTATATTCGTGATTATTTGTTAGCGAATGGCGGCAAAGCGACTGGTAGCAGTAGTTATTGTCCACTGGAATATTTGAAAAAGGATCCAGTAACTGATCAATTAACTGGTGAATGTCAAGATGGAAAACTTATAACTTATGATAATGCGTTTGAAGGTACTTTCTTAACGTATAACTTGAACTTAGGATGGTCATATAACACCTTGAATAGACCAATTTTCCCAACTTCTGGTATGTCACATCGTGTTGGTTTAGAAATTGGTTTACCAGGCAGCGATGTTGATTATCAAAAAATGACTTATGATGCCCAAGCATTTAAATCGCTCTGGGGTGGGTTCGTCCTTCGTGGTTATGGTAAGTTAGGTTATGGTAATGATTTACCATTCTATAAAAACTTCTATGCGGGTGGTTATGGCTCAGTACGTGGCTATGATAACAGTTCTCTTGGTCCAAGATATCCAAGTGTTATTTTCCAAGAAACCAAACAAAATGACCTTGATCCAGAAGAAGTTGGTGGTAATGCTTTAGTGCAGTTTGGTACAGAACTTGCGCTTCCTTTACCATTTAAAGGTGATTGGACTCGTCAAGTGCGCCCAGTACTATTTGCTGAAGGTGCTCAAGTCTTTGATACACAATGTGATGTACCAAGAGGTAATGTCACGATTGATGGCAAAGAAGTTGATATCAAACAATACTGTAAAGATAACAACAAGTTAGACTTTGGTAATATGCGTTATAGCGTTGGTGTTGGCTTCACATGGATTACCATGATTGGTCCATTATCACTGAGCTATGCATTCCCATTGAATGATAAAAAGGGTGATGACACCAAATCTATCCAATTCGAAATCGGTCGTACCTTCTAAGGACGACCTCGTTTAGCGCGGTAAAATATATAAAGGATGCAATAATGAAAAAATTAACAATGTTGATGTTAGGTTTAGGGTTTACGGTTTCTGCAACTGTAAATGCTGCTGGTCTTGCTGTAGTTGATTTGGCTAAAGTTGTTGAAAGCAGTACTTATCTAAAACAACAAAATGCGAGTCTTACTCAGTCAGTAAAACCTACTTCAACTCGACTTGAGCAATTGGGTAAAGAGTTAGAGTCTTTACAGCAAAAAGCACAGACTGATGGTCAAAAAATGAATCAGGCGGATATCCAAAAGCTCACTGCTCAGTATCAGTCGAAGTTAAGTGAGTTTAATAGCACTCAACAAGGTTTACAGACCAAAGTTCAGTCAAGCTTACAAGCAATGAATACAACTTTTGAATCTCGCGTGAAGCAAGCTGCTGAACAATTGCGTAAAGAAAACAACTTTGACTTCATTTTGAATAAAAATTCTACGATAGCCTCTGACGCTCAGTATGATTTAACTGATAAAATGATTCAAAAGGTTAACGCAATTAAATAATCAATGAATAGACGTACTTATCGTTTAGAGGAAATTGCTCACCTTGTCAAAGGTGAGCTTTTCGGTGAAAAAGATTTCCAAATTTCAGATTTGGCAAGTTTTGAATGTGCACAAAAACAGCATATTTGCTTTGTAAATAATGACAAATATTTAGCACAAGCAGAAGCGAGTCATGCGGGTGCATATATCGTTACAGCCGCACTTAAACAACAACTCGCAAGTAAACAAAATTTTATTGTTGTTGATAATCCTTATTTAGCATTTGCTATGTTAACGCACTTGTTTGAAAAAAAGATTTCTCAGCGAGGTATTGAGCGTAGTGCTCAAATTCATCCTTCTGCCATTATTGCCGATGATGCTTATATTGGGCATTACGTTGTTATTGGTGAAAACTGCGTTGTAGGCAATAATACAATTATCCAAGCACATGCGTTCCTTGATGATGATGTAGAAGTGGGTAAAGATTGCTTTATTGATGCACACGTTACGATTACGGGTGCTGCAAAATTAAAAGATCGTGTTCGTATTCATGCCAATACAGTGATTGGTTCAGAAGGGTTTGGCTTTGCACCTTATCAAAATAAGTGGCATCGTATTGCGCAGCTGGGTTCAGTTCGTATCGGAAATGATGTCCGGATTGGTTCTAACTGCAGTATTGATCGCGGTGCATTGGACGATACAATTCTGGCTGATGGTGTCATTATTGATAACCTTGTGCAAATTGCTCACAATGTTCAAATTGGAGAAAATACTGCGATTGCTGCAAATTGCGGAATTGCAGGAAGTGCAAAAATTGGCAAAAACTGTATCATGGGTGGCGCCTCAGGGGTGGTTGGACATCTTGAAATAACCGATAATGTCATTCTTACCGCGATGTCAATGGTCACAAAAAATATTTCTGAAGCTGGAACGTATTCTTCAGGGATGGGACTTTTTGAAAATAGTCATTGGAAAAAGACAATTGTACGTCTCAGACAATTAGCAGATGTGCCATTGACCCAAATCACTAAAAGGCTTGATCATATGCAAGCTCAATTAGAGTCCCTTGAATCAACCTTTAAGTTACGTAAATAATTTATTATGACTGAGACTACATTACCTGCATTCACGATGCCTGAATTACCCATGGATATTCTTACGATTCGTGAATATTTACCTCATCGTTATCCATTTTTACTCGTTGATCGCGTTACAGAAATTACTGAGAATAGTATTGTCGGTTATAAAAACGTTTCTATTAATGAAGAGTTTTTCCAAGGGCATTTCCCGACTTATCCAATTATGCCTGGTGTACTGATGATTGAAGCATTAGCACAGGTTTCTGGAATTTTGGGTTTTGTCTTAACTAATCAAAAGCCGAAAGCAGGTTCGCTGTTCTTATTTGCTGGTGCAGAAAAAATCAGATTTAAGAAACAAGTTGTTGCAGGTGACCAGCTTGTCTTAAAATCAGAACTTGTGATGCAAAAACGTGGCATTTACAAGTACAATTGTACTGCTAGTGTCGATGGCATTGTTGCTGCGACGGCAGAGATTATTATTTCCCACCAGAAAATTGAGCAGACATGAGTAGTCAAAATTTAATACATCCCACAGCAATTATTGACCCGTCTGCAGAAATCGCATCTGATGTACAAATTGGTCCGTATAGCGTTGTGGGTCCAAATGTAAGTATTGACTCAGGTACAAAATTGCATTCACATGTTGTCATTGGTGGATTTACCAGAATTGGAAAAAATAATGATATTTTTCAATTCTCGAGTATTGGGGAAATTTGTCAGGATTTAAAATATCAGGGCGAAGAAACTTGGTTAGAAATTGGCGATCACAACTCGATTCGGGAACATTGTACTTTGCATAGAGGAACGGTTCAGGATCATAGCCTGACCAAAATTGGCAGCCATAACCTGTTGATGGTCAATACGCATATCGCACATGACTGTGTGATTGGCGATCATAATATTTTTGCCAATAATGTGGGTGTTGCTGGGCATGTCCATGTTGGTGATCACGTGATCGTCGGTGGTAATGCTGGTATTCATCAATTCTGCCGTATTGATTCCTACAGTATGATTGGCGGTGCTGCTTTAATTCTTAAAGATGTACCAGCCTATATCATGGCTTCTGGTAACCCAGCGCGTGCTTATGGTATGAATATTGAAGGTATGCGTCGCAAAGGATGGTCGAGAGATACCATTCAGGGCTTAAGAGAGGCCTATAAGCTGATTTATAAATCTGGCCTAACTGCTGAGCAGGCAATTGAACAGATTCGTAGTGAAATTCTAGTGAAAACGCCAGAAGCGCAATTGTTTATTGACTCCTTAGAGAAGTCAACTCGTGGTATTGTGCGTTAATTGCTAGATTGAAAAAAAGACACTGAGGTGTCTTTTTTTATGCTTAATTTTCCTGTTCTACAAATTGTTGCCGATACTGTTTAGGCGAGTGCTCAAAAGTACGTTTAAAAGCCTGACTAAAAGCAGTTTCTGATGAGTAACCCACTTTATTGGCAATTTGTTGAATTGAATAATTACTTTTACGCAGATATTGGCTTGCTAAGCGCATACGATGTTGCTGTAAATAAGCGAGAGGTGATTCACCAATCACTTCATGGAATAGACTGGCAAACTTTGAGCGCGACATACAACATTGTTCTGCCAATGATTCAACCGTCCAAGCATTTTCAGGATGATTGTGAATGGCTGCCAAACTGTTACTGAGCTCAGGATGATTTAAAGCGCTGAGCCAACCATGTTGACTTGAGATTTGTTGAATATGATCTCGAATACATTTGATTAATAAAATATTGACCAAATGATCGATGATGATATCGCGGCCAGCTTGAATATTCTGCGTTTCTAAGGCCAGAAAGTGTAAGCCGATTTGCAGCCATTCAGGTGCATTGGTATCTCCATGTTGGAGATGAATGATTGAAGGTAAGGCCTGAATAAAAGGACGGGCCATAATGGTATCAATCTGGCAACGCACGGTTAGAATGAGGTTTTTCTCAGATGACTGAGTACCGAATTCGATAGCATCTTCTTTATGACCATCGAACAGCTTTGAAATATCAACGGCATCGACCAGTTTAGTAATCGTATTATCTGCGCCTGTATGTGCTTTTCCTGATGGAATAACCACAATTTCACCCGCATGTGCAGTTAAACAGTTTTGTGCGTCAATTTGAATAAAAACAGAACCAACTAAAACAATATGAACAATTAAGGCCGTTTGATCTTGGCAGATAAAACTCCATTCTCCTTGAGTTTTCAAGTAGATATATTCAGTGTGATTTAAATGAATATCAGCAAATATTTTACTTAAAGCATCCATATGATTTTTTAACGATGTATTCATTTAAATTATAGAGAGCTGCGCCAATAACTCAATATGTGTTTATAGGACAAAAACAGGGTGGATGATGCCAAAGACTTTGACATAGCTTTTTTGGACGCTTGCAACTGTCATGAATTTCATAATTCCTCAAAATATACTTATATATACAAAGACATGGATTCGATGATGAATGCGCCAGTAAATGTTGAGCAAGAACTTACGCCAGTAAGCATTCCAAAGTCAAAAACTCAGTTGGATCGTAAACGTTATTTATGGGCGATTAGCCCAGCTTTACCTGCAATCGGGATTGGTATTTTAGCAGGTTATCAATTTGCACCACGGCCATTGAAGAAAATCTTTGCTTTAGGCGGCCCAATTGTTTTGCATATTGTGATTCCAACAATTGATACCATTATTGGTAAAGATGCTAATAATCCAACGGATGAAGATATTCGACTACTTGAAAAAGACCCTTATTATTCTCGATTGGTTAAAAGCTTTATTCCATTACAATATGCAGCTAATGTCTATGCATGTTATTTAACCAGCCGTAAAGAAACATCGTTTATTGATAAGATTTTTCTTGGTATTTCAATGGGTGCAATCAACGGGATTGCGATTAATACCGCACATGAATTAAGCCATAAACATGATCGTATTGACCATATTCTGTCGCATTTAGCCTTAGTGCCAACAGGTTATAACCATTTCCGAATTGAACATCCTTATGGCCACCATAAACGTGCTGCGACACCTGAAGATCCAGCATCTTCACAAATGGGTGAAACATTCTATGAGTTTTGGCCACGTACCGTGATTGGTTCTTTTAAATCTGCAATTGAGATTGAAACCAATCGTCTAAAACGTAAAGGTAAAGAATTCTGGTCAACTGAGAATGAACTATTACAAGGCTGGGGAATGAGTGCAGCTTTTCATGGTTCAATGGTGGGTTTGTTTGGTAAGGGTGTTATTCCTTATTTAGCGACTCAAGCGTTCTATGGCATTAGTTTGTTCGAGATTATTAACTATATCGAACACTATGGTTTAAAGCGTCAAAAGGATAAGAATGGTAAGTATGAGCGTACCATGCCAGAACATAGCTGGAACAATAATAATATTGTGACCAATTTGTTCTTGTATCAGTTACAACGTCATTCGGATCATCACGCTTACCCAACGCGTCCATTCCAAGCTTTACGTCATTTTGATGAAGCACCTGAATTGCCAAGTGGCTATGCAAGTATGTTATTGCCAGCTTTGATTCCACCACTATGGTCAAAAATGATGGATAAACGTGTATTTGATCACTATAAAGGTGATTTAAATAAAGCCAATATTTTCCCGAAACGTCGTGCAAAACTGTTTAAGAAATTTGGTGTGGTTGATCAGTCGCTGACTGAAGTTTCTAGCGAGACAGTGACTACAGCATAATCCAAACTGCTTTCCTAAAGCAGGGCACTGATGAGCAATCGTCAGTGCCTTTTTATTTTCTTGTATAAAAAGCTTAACCAAGTACAGATTTTGAATATTCTTACTGTATATCTATGTATAACTTAAAATAATCTTGTAATTGGTTTATGAGGCAAAGATGACAAAACATTATGATTATATTGCGATTGGTGGTGGTAGTGGTGGTATTGCATCAGTGAATCGTGCTGCGATGTATGGAAAAAAATGTGCCTTAATTGAAAAATCTGAAATAGGTGGGACTTGCGTCAATGTCGGTTGTGTTCCTAAAAAAGTGATGTGGTATGCCGCCCATGTCGCTGAATCGATTCAGAAATATGGTCCTGATTATGGTTTTAATACTAAGGTTGAGTCATTTGATTGGCAGGTTTTAATCAAAAATCGGCAGGCCTATATTGATAGAATTCATCAATCTTATCAAAATAGCCTAAGCAAAAATCAAGTCGATCTTATTCAGGGTGCAGCTTATTTCATTGATAAAAATACCATTGAGGTTAATGGTGATCGCTTTACGGCGGATCATATCCTGATTGCAACAGGTACACAGCCCTCACTTCCTAAGATAGATGGAGTGGAATATGGCATAGATTCGAATGGCTTCTTTGAGTTAAGTGCTTTACCAAAAACCACCGCTGTGATTGGTTCGGGCTATATTGCAGTGGAATTGGCAGGTGTGCTCAATGCTTTGGGTTCTCAGGTTGGATTGTTCATTCGTAAGGATTTACCTGTAAGACGCTTTGATTCTTTTTTAAGTGAAACCTTAGTCGAAGTGATGCGAACAGATGGTATTGCTGTACATACCCAAGCTGTTCCTCAAAAGGTTACAAAAAATACAGATGGTAGTGTGGTACTGCATTTGGAAAATGGCGAAACGCATAAAGTGGATTGTCTGATTTGGGCAACAGGTCGAGAGCCAAATACTGCGAGTTTAAATCTGGAGAAAGCCAATGTTCAGCTGGATGAGCGAGGCTATATTCAAGTCGATAAATTCCAGAATACCTCACAGCAAGGAGTTTATGCTGTAGGTGACATTACGGGGAAAATGGAGCTGACACCTGTGGCTGTAGCTGCTGGGCGCAGATTGTCGGAACGACTCTTTAATCATAAGTCAGATGAATATTTAGATTACGACAATATTCCAACTGTGGTCTTTAGCCACCCTCCAATCGGAACAGTGGGGATTACTGAAAAGGAAGCCATTGAGCAATATGGTCAGGAGGCGGTTAAAGTGTATAACTCATCTTTTACTGCGATGTATAGTGCGATTACTCAACATCGTCAGCCAACCAAGATGAAACTGGTCTGTGTGGGTGAAAATGAAAAAATTGTTGGTATTCACGGTATCGGTTTTGGCATGGATGAGATTTTACAAGGTTTTGCTGTTGCCTTGAAAATGGGAGCAACCAAGAAAGACTTTGATAATACTGTTGCGATTCACCCAACCTCGGCGGAAGAGTTCGTGACCATGCGATAGTTAATGGTCTGGATAAAAAAAGGACGTTATTGCAACGTCCTTTTTTTTTGACTCATCAAATTCTTACTTTAATTCACTTGATGATTTACCTAATTCGCGACGGGCAATGATCAGTTGCTGAATTTGTTGGGTGCCTTCAAAAATATCCAAAATTTTTGAGTCACGTGCCCATTTTTCCAATAATTCATCCTCAGCATAACCAACACTTGCAGCAAGTTCGACACATTTCAGTGTGATCTCATTGCATACGCGACCCGCTTTTGCCTTAGCAATTGAAGCTTCTTTAGAGTTTGGCTTTTTATTGTCTGCCATCCAAGTTGCTTTGATCGTTAACAAGCGGGCAGTTTCCCATTCAGCTTCCATGCGGTAAATCTGTGCAGCAAGGTTTGAGGTCTGTAAATATGGTGTTTTATAGTCTGCATCAAGCTGATCTTTAAAGATTTCTTTGATGCGTTCCAAAGAGGCTTTGGCACAACCAATGGCCATTGCCGCAACCAGTGGGCGGGTATTATCAAAAGTTTCCATCACGCCTGCAAAGCCTTTGGCAACATCAATTTCTGCATTACCCAACAAATTGGCAGCAGGAACACGGCAGTCAATAAAGCTAATTACGGCAGTATCCGAGGCTTTAATCCCCAGTTTGTGCTCAAGACGTTCGACATTCATTCCTGCTGTACCTTTTGGTACAACAAAAGATTTGATTGCAGCACGACCTAGTTTTTTATCCAAAGTTGCCCAAACCACCACAGAGTCAGCACGCTCACCTGAAGTGACAAAGATTTTCTCACCGTTGAGGATGTATTCATCACCATCTTTAGTGGCAGTGGTACGAATTGCCGCAGAATCAGAGCCACAGCCGGGTTCTGTAATAGCCATAGCCGCCCAAGTACCCTTGAAGCGTTCTAACTGTTCATCGTTGGCGACAGCGGCAATAGCAGAATTTCCAAGGCCTTGGCGTGGCATACTCAATAATAGGCCAGTATCGCCATAGCACATTTCAATCACACCCAGTGCAGTTGACATATTATTGCCATTTTTATTGCCTGATTCAGTTTCGCCTCGTTTGCCCACTGCTGCGCCTGCATTAATACCTTCGCCGCCTTCGTTCATACCATCAATTAACGAAGCAAGCATATCGAGTTCTTTTGGATAAGCATGTTCGGCTTTATCATATTTGCGTGAGATTGGGCGTAGTACATTCAATGCAACTTCATGTGCCTGATCGACCATCATTTTGAATTTTTTAGGACTTTGTAAGTTCATTGTATTCTCCTTAGGTCGTCAATTAAGCATGTAAGCCAGAATGTAAAACTGCAGTTGCACGTAGATCGCGGTACCAGCGCTCAACAGGATGTTCTTTGGTAAAGCCATGACCACCTAAGATCTGCACACCATCTGTACCGATTTTCATTGATTTTTCTGCACAGAGCAGGCGAGCTAAATAGGCTTCACGATGAAACGGTTTGCCTACTTCTGCCAAGCTTGCTGCACTAAGCACCAGCATGCGCATGGCATCGATTTCAATGGCCATATCCGCAATCATAAAGGCTACACTTTGACGATGTGAAATAGGTTCACCAAAGGCTGTACGCTCATTGGCATATTTAATACAGTAGGCTTTGATGGCTTCACAGGTCCCAACAGCCATGGCACACCACATCAGATTGCCAAGATCAACAAATGCGGTGTAATCAAAATCGCTATCACCTAAACGTAAGGCAGGAGTCTGATTGAATTGGAGTGTTGCGGTTTCTGCTGCTTTTAATCCCATTGCAGGGTTAGCTTGAATGGAGATACTTTCATTGGATTGCACCACGAATATATCAGGCTGACCATTAAACTCTGCACTCACAAGGAATACATCCGCAGTATCACCTAGAACCACCAAGGTTTTTTCACCTGTGATATAGAATTGTCCATTGGCTTCGGTTGCTGTGGTTTTTAACTGGAATGGATTGAAGGCTGGCGTTGCTTCTTGAAAAGCAAAGCTTGCGGTGACATCAGTATCTTCTGCAAACACAGGTAAATACATCGATTGGACTTGGGTTGAACCCCAACGCGTAATCGCATTAATTACACTGAAACTGCTCAGTAGGCCAGCGGTTAGACTAAAATCTCCCTTGGCAAGACTTTCAGCAATCAGAATATTACTGACAATATTTTGTTCGGCAGCCACACCGCCTAAAGCTTCTGGTAAAGCATAGTAATTCAAGCCTAAATCGACTAGATGCTGCCAAAGTTGTTCTGGAAACTGGGCATTATGGTCTGCATCATGCGCCAAAGCATATAAAACTTCTTCAGCAAATTGTGACATCGCGTCAACGGTCATTTGCTGTTCTTCAGTCAGACTGAGATCAAACAGATTTTTATTGACCTGATTTGGGAGACGTTGTTTATCGATCGCTTGTGGCTTAAATGCTTTTTGTGTTTTTGTAAGTACTTTAAAGCCCGTTTTAGAACCTTGATACAATGATTTCTCTACAAATTTTCTTAATTTGAGTTGATCAAGTACTTCGCTTCCTGCGATTTTTGTGATCAAAGATAGCCCAAATCCTTGCGCTTTATTCATCATATTCGACATGGTTTTATCCTAGAGGATGGTTGTAAAATTATGCTGACATGCTCCAATGAAAAAGACTATGTCTTGTTTGACATGCCGATTGGAGAAAGATAAAGGGTAATTTGACTAACTATGCTATTTTATCCATTTGTTTTTTAATGACTTTTAAAAAATAACAAAAAATGAAATTAAAAAAAATTGACCAAACTGACAGACTGCTGATGTTATTGAATCGTTGTATGATCACTGGGTCATATCGAAATGTCTGCCAGTGATCATGATTTCTTCTTAGAAGCGTTTACTATAGTTCACAAACAAACGGTCCTCGCCAAAGTCATTACCGTGTTTCACATCATAGTCAATGCGGATGTATTGCAGTGCAAAGCCTTTGAGATAGGGCTGTTGAAAGGCATAGTTCAGAATGAGATTGGATTCAGTCTCATGATTTTTCTCACCATTGGTTGCTTTAAAATCATGACCATAGACATATTTCACCATCGCATTTAGCCCAGGCACGTAGTCCTTAAAATCATAGCCATACATCAGGTGATAAGACTTTTCATTCTTTTTAAAGAAGCCTGTGGCATTCCAGTTAATAAAATAGGTTTCAGGCAGGAAGCCATCTGGTAGCGGGTAGGCAGACTCACCGATAATCTGCTGATAGCCCAAACCAAAGGACTGATTATTCGCTTTTAACATTTCCAGAATTCCAATATTTTGGGCATCAATATCAAAGTTATTGCCAACATTTTTGGCATTGAAATATTTGAACTTGGAGTTAAGGCTGAAATTTGGCTGCTTCCATGTATGGTCTAAGCCTAGATAGTGCTTGTTGTACAAGTCTTCTAAATTAGCAAAGTAATATTCTGCTTTGAGGGATGGGGTGAACTGATAGCGTAAATCCAGATAATTTAAACCATCGGAATATTCGGTTTTGCCATTGGCAGTGAAGGAAAACTTGCGAAAATCTTCTTCATTACGAGGAGATACTTTGGTGACTCGGCCTATTTCGGCATAGAGCTGATCAGAGAGTTGAGACTTTAAGTTGGCTCCCCAATAAGAAGCGAGTAATTGGCGGCTGTTATCAACTGCGGTGACAGGGAGATCTAGCCATAGTTCACCAATACTGAATAGGGTTTTGTCGTAACCGAGTTTAAGCGTTGCTCCATATTTTAAATAATCAGACGCTTGTGATTGGGTTTGTGTGTCAAATGGTAAGACGGTATCGGCTACATGCTTGTCTTTACTTAAACGTACCGCATATTGAACAGAAGCATCTGCACCAATCGTGACAGGCTTATCTGCGATTTGTAGCGGCGTGTCATGTAGTTGAGATGTATAAAATAACGAAGCTGCCTGTGACCAACTGCCTGTATCTTTAAGGTTTGGGTTGTCATAGTCGCGGTTGATATAGGCATTTTTCAGGGTAAATTTCCACTCTTCCTGAGTAGATTGGCTGTTTTCAGCTGCAACAACTATCGAGCTGGAGCATCCAAGCATGACGAATAAAATTGCTGCTCTTAAGTATAGCGGGTTAAATTTATGTACGTGATTCATAATCCATATCCAATTTTTGTACGCCATACCTCGGCGCTATTATTTTAAAATTCAGATTGAGCACCTTCCTTCATACAGCTTGAAGGAAGGGAGGTAACAACTTTTAGCTGAGCTGTTCGTGTTGGATACTTTCACGATAATATTTACAGCCTTTGTAGAGCAGAAATACACCGAGTAAGCCTGCAACTGCATTTACAATCGAGATAGAGTTACCCACCATCAATGTATTTTGGAAATATTTATCTGTTAATAACGCAACAGCGGTTGTACCTATACCTAGGGCAATCAAATTTGAAACCAGTAAAAATTTCGCTGAGACCTGAGCACGTAATTGATTAGGGGTAAGCATTTGAGTTGCAGCAGCTGATGCAGGAATCGGAAAGGTCGAGAAAAACATAGCCACAAAAATTAAGGCAAAGGATAAGTACATATTATCGACTTGGGTAAACAGCACACTTGGAACAATAAGTGCAGCACAGCCGATCATTCCTGCTCGAATCGCTGCATCGCTATAACCCTTTTTAGAGAAATAATCGATGAGCCATCCACAAAATAGTGCTCCAGCCGTGTTTGCAACCAAAATAATACTGCCGAGAATATAGCCTGTTTGGCTGGCATCTAGGCCAAAGTGTCGCATGTAAAATGCAGGTGCCCATCCAAGCAGTGAATACAACATCATGGTATAGAACGAGAAACCAATAAAGTGACAAAAGAAGGTCTTTTTATGGGTTTTGATAAAGGCAATAGAGTTTTTAAATGATGCTTGGATTACCTGCCCATTTTGATCAACTTTTAAGCCTTTTCGTGTCGGTTCCTTTACCGTTAAAATCATAACTAAAGCGAGTAAAACACCTGGAAGCCCGACGATAAAGAAGGTGAGTTGCCATGTTTTTAATTGACCAATGACTGGCAGGACGACTGAATCAACATTTTTTAAAAGACTAATCACATAACCGCCAATTAAAAAAGCCAAACCAGAGCCAATAAAAGCACCAATCGCATATAGCCCTAACGCACGGCCTAGTTTCTCTTTGGGGAATAAATCGGTCACGATGGAGTAAAAAGCAGGGGATAATGCAGCTTCACCAGCACCTACACCTAATCGTGCGAGAAACATCTGAGCAAAGTTTTTACTTAAGCCACATGCGGCTGTTGCTAAGCTCCAGAATGCAATACCAATCGAAATAATCTTAATCCGTGATTTCTTATCAGCGAGTGCGGCAATCGGGATGCCCATAAAGGCATAGAACAAAGAAAAAGCCAGACCTTGCAATAGACTAAATTGAGTGTCAGACAGCATCAGGTCATGTTTAATGGGTTCGATCATTAAGGATAAAATTTGACGATCTACAAATGAAAGAATATAAGCCAGCATGCAAATCACGACGACATACCATTGGTAGCCATAATGCTCGTGTTCTGAATGCGGCTCAGGATGTATACGAATCACTTGTTCTGGCGATAGTTCTGCCTTTTGCTCATTCCTGAGCATACTTTCTGGGTGGTTATCATTCATTCTGCATCTTCCTATGATGACTGAGGATTAAGTGATACTAAATAAATTTTATTTTTATAATTTAGTGTCATTTTTAGTCTATTTTATTTTATGGATTTGATTCAATAGCTATTCTTAAATAAAGCTTAATTTTTAATTTGACTGAAAAAATAGAATGATTTTTATAGGAAATAAGAGATAAGTATT